>DASPZZ010000141.1:0-2595 GCA_035635995.1 Binatia bacterium
GCCGGCCGCAGCTGCGCCTGCGTGCTCTGGGCCGTGGCCTCCAGGCGGGTCTTGAGGACGGCGGCCACGCGGGCCAGCTCGACGTACTGGCGGCCCTCGTACGTGAGCGTCGGCAGCCCGGCCAGCGCGGTGCCCGCGAACACCAGGACGACGAGGCCCGAGAGGAGGCGGAGGGGCCGCATGGATGCCGCCATTCTAGCAACGCCCGCGGCCGCTCCGAAGCAAACTCGGTCGCGACGTCGACGGCAGGCGCGCGACGGCTCAGCCGGTCGCGCGCGTGATGAGGCGGCTCGCGCCGCACTCGGAGCAGATCGCGTACTCGCGCACGAAGCCGGTAGCCTGCATCGTCTTCGCGGCGGCGCGATACGCCGTGGAAGGGTCGACGCCGATCGCGCTCGCCGCGCACGCGTCGCAGAAATTGTCGCCGCGGCGCTCGCCGAGAAGCGTGGTGAGCCGTTGCTTGGCGGTGGCCTGAGTCATGACGCGCGGCGCGCGCGCCTCGACCGGCGCTGCCTTATCCGGACTGAATGGCGGAACGGGCGCTGACAATGCTCTTGTCCTCACCGAGATAGCGCTGCAGCTTGTACTGCAGGCCGCGCACGCTGATCCCCAGCAGCCGGGCCGCCTTGGCCCGGTTCCACCCGGTCTGTTCGAGTGTTTCGAGGACGTATCGCTTCTCGACCTCGCGTAAGCGGAGCCGCCGAGGCATCGGCGGGAGCGGCGTCGCCGTCGTTTCACGGACTACGGAGGGAAACTGCTCGACGTCAATGAGGTCCGTCTCGGCGAGCACGACCGCCCGCTCGATCCACTGCTCGAGCTGCGGCACGTTACCCGGCCACGGGTTGGCCACGAGACCCTCGGTGGCGCGTGACGTCAGGCCTCGGATCGTCTTCCGATGCACCGCCGCCTTGCGGCGAAGGAAATGCGCGACGAGCATCGGAACGTCCTCCTTGCGCTCCCGGAGTGCCGCCAGCTCGACGTGAACAACCGTGATCCGGTAATAGAGCTCCTCGCGGAAGCGGCCGCCATGGATGGCCGGGCGGAGGTCGCGGCTCGTGGCGGCGATGACGCGGACGTCCGCGCTCATCCCGATCACCTCGAGAAGCCTCCCCTGGAGATGCGGCGCGAGATCGCCGATCTCGTTCAGGAAGAGGGTGAACCCGCCGCGGCCGTGGTCGAAGAGATGGCGTTCCATCGGGAGGCCGCGGACGGCCGCACAGTCGAGCGCGACGAACGGCCGGTGGCGCCGTGGCCCCGCGTCGTGGAGCACCTCGGCAATGAGCTCCTTGCCGGTGCCGGTCTCACCCTTGAGGCACACGTTCGCGTCGCCCTCTGCCGCCTTCGTGATCACGGCGTAGACGTTCTGCATCCGTTCCGACTCGCCGACGATGTAAGGGAACGCCGGCCCCGGCCACGACCGAGAACGATCCCGGCCGGAATCGGAGCCGCGCGCGCGCTGCTCGTCGACCGTGGTCACGTTCATGCGGCCTCGAGTCGGTCCGCGTTCTCGTCGCGCGTCGCGACCACCGCCGGGCGCGCGAGCCCCCGGCCGGTGAACACCGCCCTGGCCGTTTCGAACAGGATGCGGACGTCGAGCCAGAGCGAGATGTGCTTCACGTAGTAGAGGTCGTAGCAGACCTTCTCCATCTCTTCCTCGAGCGAGTTCGCGTACCGGTAGCGCACCTGGGCCCACCCTGTGATCCCTGGCCGCACCGCGCAGCGGAGCGAGTAGTAGGGGATCGCCTGCTCGTGCAGGCCCCGCGCCGCCCGCGTGAGCTCGGTGAAGTTCGTCACCGGGTGCGGCCGCGGTCCCACCAGGTTCATCTCGCCGCGCAGGACGTTGACGAGCTGGGGCAGCTCGTCGAGCCGATACCGTCGCAGCCACCATCCCAGGCGCGTGATGCGATCGCAATTGTCGCGCTCCCACTCGGAGCGGGTTCTCTCGACGGGGTGCATGGTGCGGAACTTGACGAGCGTGAAGGTCCGCCCGCGGCGGCCGATGCGCTCCTGAAGGAAGAAGACGGGACCTCGGGAATCGAGCTTGATGGCGAGCGCGATGACGGCGAGCAGCGGCAGGCAGACGAACAACCCGAGCGCCCCCAGCCACAGGCTGAGCTGCCGCGTGAGGGCCAGGCGCACGCCCGCGGGCTGGAAGTCGTCGGAGAACACGACGCTCCCGGCCGGGAGCGCTTCGAGGGCGAGCTTGCCGGTCAGGCGCTCGTAGGTCTCGACGGCGCCTTCGACAAGGATCCCGCGCGCTCGGGATTCGAGCAGGAGGCCGACCGGCAGCTGCGGCCTTCCGCCGAGCCCGACGACGATTCGGCCGGGGCGGGTCTTTTCGATGGCGATGTCGAGCTTCTCGGTGTCCTCGACGACGTCGACGATCACCCACCCGAGGTCGGGTCGCCGCCCGATCTCCTCGACGACCCTGCGCGCCAGCGGGCTCGTTCCCAGGATCAGCAGGCGCTTGCCCCCCTGCTGTCGATTGCGAACGCCGTGATAGACAGTCCGGCCGAGCAGAAGGCCGACGAGCAGAATCAAGCTCATCAGGAGCTGGTAGCCTCCCGGCGGCAGCGGCGACAAGAAGACGTCGAG
>DASPZZ010000142.1:0-7398 GCA_035635995.1 Binatia bacterium
CCTGAAGGGCGTCTCGCCGAGGCACGTGACCCTGAACCAGATCTTCGCGGGCATGATGCCGTACATGGTCATCGTGTGTATCTGCCTCGTGTTCATGTACATCTGGCCCGGCATGACTCTCTGGCTCCCGGAATTTCTCTATGGCAAATAGCCCGGAGGGGGACTACGTCCCCCTTCCGGCGGTCGTCGCGCGCCTTGCGGCGCGCTCCTTCCTGCCTCCCCCTAGATCCAACTCGGAGGGGGGCTGCGCCCCCCTTCCGACGGCGCTGCGGGCCTAGCGGCCCGCTTGCGCCTGCCTCCCCCCCGAGCAGGATTGCGGCGGCAAAGCCGCCGCTCGAACGCGGCCGATCGAAGCCTCGCGGTGGTAATCTCTGGCGAGCGATGGATTCGAAGAGCTTGAGCTCGCTCACGGCGGTTGAGGCGGCGCGGATGATTCGGGAAGGCGTCGCCACGTCGGTCGAGGTCGTGCAGGCGTGTCTGGCGCGGGTGCGGGAGGTGGACGGGCAGGTGCAGGCCTGGACGTTCCTCGATCCCGACTACGCGCTTGCGCAGGCGCGTGCTGCGGACGAGTACCGCATGTCCGGGCAACCGATTGGGGCACTGCACGGCGTGCCGGTCGGTCTCAAGGACATCATCGACACCGCCGACATGCCCACCGAGAACGGCTCCGTGCTCCACGCCGGCCGGACGCCGTCGCGTGACGCCTCGGTGGTGGCCCTGCTGCGCGCCGCCGGCGCCGTCATCATGGGCAAGACGGTGACGACCGAATTCGCCACCCGCACGCCGGGGAAGACGCGCAATCCCCACAATTCCGGCCATACGCCGGGAGGCTCCTCGAGCGGCTCGGCCGCGGCGGTGGCGGCCCAGATGGTCCCGCTGGCGCTCGGCAGCCAGACCACCGGCTCGACGATCCGACCCGCGTCGTTCTGCGGCGTGTTCGGGCTCAAGCCGACGCACGGGCTGATCCCGCGCCACGGGATGTTCCAGCTTTCGCGCACGCTCGATCACGTCGGCCTCTTCGCGCGCTCGGTCGAGGACATCGCGCTGCTGCTCGAAGAGCTCGCGACGTATGACGAGCGTGATCCGGACTCGCGCCCCCGCGCGCGCGTCCCGTACCGCGCCGTGGCCGCCGAGGAGCCGCCGCTGACGCCGATGTTCGCGTTCGTGAAGACCTCGCTGTGGGAGCGCGTGGACGCCGACGCCCGCGAGGCGTTCGGGGAGCTCGTCGAGCACCTCGGCGATCGCGTCGAGGAGGTCGAGCTCGTCACGCCGACCGACCAAGTGCTCGAGTGGCAGCGCGCCATCGGCGGCGCCGAGATCGCGATCAGCCTGCGCCGGGAGTGGGACAAGGGGCGCGACAAGCTGTCGGCCGCGCTTCGCGCCCGGATCGAGCACGGCCGCGAGGTCCGGGCACTCGACTATCTCGGGGCACTCGGCCGCGTGCCCGAGCTCGACGCGAGCCTGACCGAGCTCTTCGAGCAGCGCTACGACGCGATCCTCACCCCGGCCGCGTTCGGAACCGCTCCCAAGGGGCTCGAATCGACCGGCGACCCGGCCTTCTGCGCCTTGTGGACGCTCTGTGGAATGCCGGCGCTCAACGTTCCGCTGATGCAGGGCGCCAACGGCCTTCCCCTCGGCGTCCAGCTGGTCGGCGCGCGACATCGCGATGCGCGGCTCCTGCGCACCGCGCGCTGGCTCGTGAGCCACCTCTCGAAGGTGGCCTAGCAGAGCACGCCCGTCTCGGCCGCATGCCGCGGTGCGTCTAGCGCCCCGTCTCCCCCAGGCGTAGGCTCTCGCGGCGAAGTCGCCAAATCCGGCCGCACGGAGGATCTTCCATGGCAGACCTCGAGCGCATGTACATCGACGGCGAGTGGATACTCGCCGAGGGCGGCGCCACCTTCGAAGTGAAGAACCCGGCCGACGCCTCCGTCGTCGCGCGCGTCGCCAACGGCGCGGGGCCGGAGATCCAGCGCGCCGTCACCGCCGCGCACGCGGCATTTCGCGAATGGTCGGGGCTGGCGCCCAAGGACCGCGGGAGCATCCTCCTCAAGATCCAGGAGCTCATGCAGGAGCGGCGCGACGAGCTCGCGCGCCTGGTGACGCTCGAGAACGGCAAGCCGTTCGAGGAAGCGAAGAAGGAAGTCCAGTTCGCGCTCGGCTACTTCGGCTGGTTCGCCGAGGAGGCTCGCCGGGTGAGCGGCGAGTGGATCCCGTCGCCGCAGCCGAGCAAGCGCTACTGGGTGCTGCGCCAGCCGATCGGGCCCGTCGCCGCGGTGACGCCGTGGAACTTCCCGGCGACGATGGTCACGCGCAAGATCGCGCCGGCCCTGGCCGCCGGCTGCACCGTCGTGCTGAAGCCGGCCTCGGCGACGCCGCTCACCGCGCTCGCCATCGCGCGTATCACGGAAGTTGCCGGGCTGCCGCGGGGCGTGTTCAACGTGCTCACGACCAATCGCTCTCGGCTCGTCGGCGCCGAGCTGCTCACGCACCCGCTGATCCGCAAGATCGGCTTCACCGGCTCGACGGACGTGGGCAAGGGGATCATGGAGACCGCCGCGAAGCAGGTGACGCGGCTCTCCTTCGAGCTCGGCGGCAACGCGCCCTTCATCGTGTTCGACGACGCCGACTTCAAGGCGGCGCTCGAGGGCGCCGTGGCGATGAAGTTCCTGCGCGTCGGCGGGCAGTCCTGCATCTGCGCCAACCGGATCTACATCCAGCGGGGGATCGCCGAGCAGTTCATCCCGGCGTTCGTCGACGCGGTCGGCAAGCTGAAGGTCGCCCCGGGCTTCGAGCCGGGCGCGCAGATCGGTCCGCTGATCAACGAGGAAACGCGCGCGAAGGTCCACTCGCTGGTGGAGGACGCGGTCAAGCACGGCGCCAAGCTCGTCGGGGGCGGCCGCTATCTGACCCACGATGTCTACGCCAAGGGTTTCTTCTATTCGCCCGCGGTCCTGACCGGCGTCACCGACGACATGGCGATCGCGCAGGAGGAGATCTTCGGCCCGGCGGCGCCGCTCCTGGTCTTCGACACGGAGGAAGAGGTGATCCGCCGCGCCAACGCGACCAAGTTCGGGCTCGCGGCCTATTTCTACACGCGCGACCTGACCCGGCTCGTCCGGGTGGCCGAGCAGCTCGAGTACGGGCTGGTCGGGGCCAACGATGCCACCGGGTACACGCACGAGATCCCGTTCGGCGGCTTCAAGGAATCCGGCCTCGGGCGCGAGGGCGGACACGAGGGCATCGCGGAGTACACGGAGGTGAAGTCGGTCGTCGTCAACCTGGGCTGACCTCCGTTCGCGCACTCTCCGCCGTTTGCGCATCGCCCAATAGCTGTGCGGGCCGCCCAGTAGGTGGGCGCCTCACGACGGGGCGCGGCGCGCGGGTGTAGTTGGATGCATCCGGGTGATTGCTCACCCGAATCGTGAACCATCTCTCTCACGATTCGCACCACATACCGGCATGACTCTCCTGGCGTCGCTTTTGCTGTCCCGAGACCTCATTCGCCGATTCGGAGGCTCGGAGCATGCAACACGATGTAGTGCGCCATGCCATCCGTCGCAAGCTCGAGGACGGTCGCTTGCCGCGCGCCCGCTTCTCGACCGTCTGGGGCGGCCCTAGCGCGGGTGAAACATGTAACGCTTGCGGCACAGTCTTGGCGACCGAACAGATCCTGATAGAAGGAATCGGTTTGGCTGCAGGACCAATCCAGTTCCACGTCCGGTGCTTCCAAATCTGGGACGATGAGAGGCGCCTGCGTCACGGGCATCCGGTGTAGTGCGCGAGTCGCTCGTCGGCGGGGACGATCACTAACTGACTAGACAGCCCTGCCTCCGGGGGAGGATACTTCGACCACGTCGGCAGCGCAGCGCGATACCGGTGGCGAGCGCGCCGGTGGCAACTTGACGTGGCCTGGCCCCGATGTGGAGGACATCCCCGTGACCGTGGACGAAGCGTCTATTCACTTCGCCGGCGCCATCCTGGGTGCCCAGCGTCACGTCTGCGCGTTTTTCCACACGCCGGACGAGGAGTATCGAGTCCTCCTCCCCTTCATCAAGGCTGGCTTCGATCGAGCCGAGAGGGCCTTTCACATCGTCGACCCCGCGCTCCGTGCCGAGCACCTTCGACGGCTCGATTCGGTTGGCATCGACACGAAGCGAGCCGAGAACCGCGGCCAGTTCGAGCTGCGCAACTGGGCGGATGCGTATCTACGCGACGGCCACTTCGATCAGGACCGGATGCTGGCGCTGATCCAGGATGTCCTCGACGACGGTCCGCGGCTAGGGTTCTCGTTGACGCGTCTGGTGGCTCACATGGAGTGGGCTCTGGAGGATCGGCAGGGCGTCGACGATCTGGTCGAGTATGAGACGCGGCTAAATTATCTCTTGCCCCGGTATCGGGACCCGGTCATCTGAACGTATGACCTCGCCAAGTTTGGCGGGAACATCGTGGTCGACATCATGCGGACTCATCCGATGATCATCATCGGCGGGATGCTCCAGGAGAACCCTTTCTTCGTGCCCCCGGATGTGTTCTTGCGCGAGCTGCGCGCGCGGGGGGCCGAGCGCGATCGGCCTCGCCCAGCTGGCAACTGAGGCTATCCTCGTGGAGGAGGTCAAGCGGCTTCACGGCTGCATCAACGACCTGATCGGGGTTCTCGCCCTTCCGGCGGTCTGGAGAGGCTACCAGCCGGCCCAGATCGCGAGCACCCTTCTCGACGCGCTCGTGAGGATGCAGCGTCTCGATTTCGCGTACATGCGGCTGAGCGATCCGATCGAAGGGGCGCCCATGGACATCGTTCGATCGGCTTCGGGCGGCGATCCGGCCGCCCAGCTTCAAGCCGTGGTGAAGGGGCTCGCCGAAGTGTTCGTCGGCGACTTGTCCCAGCCGCGACGGCTACCGAATCCGCTCGGCGCCGGCGAGCTCTCGATCGCCTCGTGCAGGCTCGGGATCGACGACGGGGCCGGCGCGCTCATCGCCGGCTCTCGGCGGACCGATTTTCCCACGCAGACCGAGGCGCTGCTCCTGCGGGTCGCAGCGAACCAGGCGGCGATCTGGCTGCGGGAGGCGAGGCTCGCCGGCGAGCGTAAGCGAGTGGAGCAAGAGCTCGAGCGGCGAGTCGTGGAGCGGACGGGGCAGCTCGAAACGGCGAACCGAGATCTGCGGAGCGAGGTTATCGAGCGCACCCGGGCCGAGGTCGAGCGCTCGGCTCTGGAGGACGAGCTGGCCGCCGAGCTGGCGGCCATGACGCGGCTTCACGAGCTCAGCACCCGGCTGCTGGCGAGCACCGAGCTCCAGCCGCTCCTGGAGGAGATCCTCAACGCCACGATCGCGCTTCAGAACGCCGACTTCGGGAACGTGCAGCTCTACAATCCCGACACCAACGCCCTCGAGATCGTCGCGCACCGCGGCTTTCGGCAGGACTTCCTCGACTACCTCAGCGTGGTGAACGAGGATAGCGCCGCCGCCTGCGGCCGGGCGTTCCAGCGCGGGGAGCGCGTCATCATCGAGGACGTGCTGACCGATCCGGCCTTCGCGCCGCACCGGCCGATCGCGGCCTCCGCGGGCTTTCGCGCGGTGCAGTCCACCCCGTTGTTCGGCCGCAAGCGAGAGCCGCTGGGCATGCTCGCGACGCACTTCCGCCGGCCGCATCGTCCGTCGCTGCGCGAGCTGCGATTGACCGACCTCTACGCACGGCAGGCCGCCGAGATGATCGAGTATAAGCGGGCGGAGAGTGCGCTGCGCGAGAGCGAGGCGCGACTCCAGGCCATTCTGGAGCACAGCCCCGTGATGATCTTCCTCAAGGATCTGGACGGGCGCTACCGGTTGAGCAATCGCCAGTTCGAGAAGGTCGCCCGTGTCTCCTGCGAGGCGGTCGTGGGCAAGACGGACGCAGAGCTCTTTCCGCCGGAGCAGGCGGCGGCCTTTCGCGCCAATGACCGTGCGGTCCTGGACGCCGATGCGCCGCTGGAATTCGAGGAGGTCTCGCTGCAGGCGGACGGCCTTCACACGAGCATCGTGTTCAAGTTCCCGCTGCGGAACGCCGACGGCAAGACCTACGCGCTCGGCGGGATCGCCAGCGATATCACCGAGCGCCGGCACTCCGAAGAGACGCTGCGCACCCTGCAGCTCGAGCTGGCGCACGTGGCCCGCGTGATGAGCATGGGCGAGCTGACGGCCTCGATCGCCCACGAGGTCAACCAGCCCCTCACCGCGATCGTCACCAACGGCACCGCCGCGCTGCGCTGGCTCGCGCGCGAGACGCCGGATCTGCGCGAGACCCGGATGGCCGTCGAGCGCATCATCCGGGACGGTGAACGCGCCGGCGCCGTGATCCAGCGAATTCGCGCGCTATCGGGGAAGCGACCGCCGCAGCGGAGCTGGCTCGACATCAACGACGTCATCCGGGAGGTGCTCGCGGTCACACAGAGTGAAGTAGGTCGGCTCGAGGTTGCGCTCCGTGCGGAGCTCTCCACGCCGTTGCCGAAAGTGTTGGGCGATCACATCGAATTGCAACAGGTGGTTCTGAATCTGATGATGAACGGCATCGACGCGATGAGGCCAGTCGACGACCGGTCTCGGGCGCTCCGCATCGGATCGCTCAGCTCGGGCTCCAAAGAGGTGACAGTGGCGGTGCGCGACACCGGCATCGGGCTCGACGCGGGAGTGCTGGACCGGCTCTTCGACGCCTTCTTCACCACAAAGCCCGGCGGCCTCGGCCTGGGGCTTTCGATCAGCCGTCGGATCATCGAGGCGCACGGCGGACGGCTGTGGGCGACGCCGAACGACGACTACGGGCTCACGCTGGCGTTTACGCTGCCGACGGGCGGCGAGCCCGCGTCGTGAGTGACGCCGACTCTGTTGTTTTCGTGGTCGACGACGACACCTCGATTCGCGAAGCCCTCACGAGCCTCCTCCGGTCGGTCGGACTGACCGTCGAGGCCTTCGGGAGCGCTCGAGAATTTCGCTCGAGACGGCCCCGGGACGCGCCGAGCTGCCTGGTCCTCGACGTTCGACTGCCCGGTGCGAGCGGGCTCGACCTCCAGCGCGAGCTCGTCGACGCCGGAGAGCACATTCCGATCATCTTCATCACGGGCCACGGCGACATCCGGATGAGCGTTCGCGCCATGAAAGCCGGGGCGGTCGAATTTCTCGCCAAGCCCTTTCGCGATCAGGATTTGCTCGACGCCATTCGTCAAGCGTTCGAGCGAGACCGGGCGGCGAGACAGCAGCGCGCGGAGCTGACAGAGATCCAGAGACGCTACGATAACCTGTCGTCACGCGAGCGCGAGGTGTTGAGCCTGGTCGCCGGCGGCTTGCTCAACAACCAGGCTGCCGCCGAGCTGGGCGTCAGCGAGATCACGATCAAGGTTCATCGCCGCCACATCATGAAGAAGATGC
>DASPZZ010000143.1:0-29214 GCA_035635995.1 Binatia bacterium
ATCCCCTCGCCCGTGCCCGGATCGACCGCGGGCAGCGGGCGCGCAAGCTCCGCGGCGCGGAGCGCTCCGAGGCCGAGCGAGGCGGCCCGGACCAGGTCGTCCCGCAGCACGTACGCGGCACCCGCCGTGAGCAGGCCCGCGTTCCGCTTGCGCGCGAGGGCGAGCGCGTCGGCCACGGCGATGCCGGCCGGAGCCGTCGCGATCGCGACGTCGGCGAGGTCGGCGGCCGCGAGGCTGACCTGGGGATACGCGTGCGCCCGCTTCGCCATGCTCACGCCCGCGGGTGGAAGCGCCTGTACATCGTCAGCAACGTCGCCGACGGCAGGTGCGTGTAGATCTGCGTCGTCGCGATGTCGGCGTGGCCGAGCATGACCTGGATCGAGCGCAGATCGGCGCCGCCCTCGAGCAGGTGGCTCGCGAACGAGTGCCGGAGCACGTGGGGCGAGACGCGGTGGCGGAGGCCGGCTCTGGCCGCGGCGTGCCGCACGATCGCCCAGAGCGACTGCCGCGAGAGGCGGCCGCCGCGGGGGTTCACGAACAGGCGGCCGCTGTCGCGGACGCGCGTGGACAGGGGGCGGATCTCCCGGAGGTAGCGTCTCACCCACTGCGCGGCTTCGCCGCCGACGGGGACGAGGCGCTGCTTGCGCCCCTTTCCCGTGCAGACCACGTAGCCCGCGGTGAGATTGACATCGTCCAGCGTGAGACCCAGGCACTCCGAGGCGCGCATGCCCGTGGCGTAGAGGAGCTCGAGCATCGTCCGGTCGCGCACGCCGCGCGGATGCGTCAGGTCGGGCGCCTCGACGAGCGCCGCGACGGTCTCCCGCGAGAGCGTGCGCGGAAGCGCCCGTGCACGCCGCGGCGCTTCGAGGTGCTCGGTCGGATCGCGCCGCAGCCCGCCTTCGCGGACGAGATGCTTGTAGAGCCCCCGGAGCGCCGAGATGCGGCGGGCGACGCTGGCCGGCCGCAGCCCGCGAGTCCGCAGGCGCTCGAGGTATCCGACGATGTCGTCGGGGCCGGCCCGGTGGAGGCTGCGGTGCTGGGCGTTCAGGAACTCCGTGAAGTCGGCGAGATCGCGGCGGTAGGCGGTGAGAGTATTTCGGGAGGCCCCCCGCTCTGCCTGGAGGGCGCCGAGATACTCGACCACCGCATCGGTCATAGAGTGACCACGTCGGATTCTATCACGCCGCTCGGCAATCGAGAAGCGCGCGCGGGTCGGGGCGCGCGTCGGTCGACCGTCCGCGCTCGAGCGCCGCTTCAGGCGCTCTCGACGCCGTCGTGCTCGTGCCGCCGGTAGAGACTCAGGAGCGCTTTGCGCTCGGAAATGCCGAGCGCGGCGCTCGCGGCCCAGAAGAATCCCACGCCGACCACGATCGTCGCCGCCAGCCACGCCGCGTCGAGCGGGAGCGACCGGGGCGTCGGCCACAACGCCAGCGCGAGCCCGCACACGCCCGCCAGCGGCAGCGACGCCAGCACGGTTCGATAGGCACTGCTCACGAGCGCGCGCCCGCCGAGCCGGCCGAGCCGCCGGCGCGCGGCCACCAGGAGCGCGACCAGATTCACGTAGGCGCCGAAGGACGCGGCGCCGGCGAGGCCGGCGTGCCCCAGCGGGCCCATCAGGAGCAGGGCCGCCACGACGTTCGCGCCGATCGACACGATTCCCCAGCGGACGGCCGTCGCGGCTTCGCCGCGGGCGTAGAAGATTTGCGCCACGATGCGCGAGCCCGCGAATCCGGCGAGGCCGACCGCGTACCACGCGAGGGCGTCCGCGGTGGCCGACGTCTCCGCGGGGCCGAACCGGCCGCGCTCGAAGAGCACGCGCACGATCGGCGTCCGGAGCACGACCAGCCCGACGGTGGCCGGCACCGACACGTAGAGGGCGAGGCGGAGGGCGAAGCTCAGGGTGCCGGCCAGCGCGCCGTGGTCCTGCGCCGCGGCGTGGCGTGACATCACGGGCAAGGACGCGGAGGCGAGCGCGATCCCGAACACCCCGAGCGGAAACTCCATGACGCGGTCGGCGTAGTAGAGATAGGAGATCGAGCCCAGCGGCAAGAGCGATGCGAGCAGCGTGTTGACGAACACCATCACCTGCACCGCCGCCAGGCCGAAGACGGCGGGCAGCAGGAGACGCGTGATGCGCGCGATCGCCGGATGGCGAAGCTCGCTCGACGGGGCCACCAGGAGTCCGCACACGGAGAGGCTCGGGACCTGGACGAGGAGCTGGCCGACCCCGCCCACGAGCACGCCGATCGCCAGGGCGAGGATCGGCGGCTCGAGATGGCGGGCCAGCAGCACGACGGCGCCGATCATCCCGAGGTTGAGCACGGCCGGCCCGATCGCGCCCGCGAAGAACCGGCCCTGGGAGTTGAGCACGCCGGTGGCCATCGCGGCGAGGCCGACGAGCAGCAAGTAAGGAAACATGATCCGCGTCAGAACGACCGCCAGCGACGCCTGCGCCGGGTCGCCCATGAAGCCCGGCGCGATCGCCTCGAGGATGTAGGGAGCGCCGAGGATGCCCAGCGCCGTCGTCACGGTCAGCGCCACGAGCGCCAGCCCGAGCACGGCGCGAAGCATCCGGAGGAGCTCGGGCCGCTCGTGGCGCGCCACGTATTCGGTGAAGACCGGGATCATCGCGGTGGACAGGGCCCCCTCGGCGAGGAGCCGCCGGAGGATGTTGGGGATACGGAACGCGACGAAGAACGCGTCGGTGACGGGGCCCGCGCCGAACGCCCGCGCCACGACCATGTCGCGCACGAAGCCGAGCAGCCGGCTCAGCAGGGTCGCGCTGGCGATCCCGCCGAGCGCCCGGACGACCTGGCCCTCGCTCCCGCTCACCTTGATATTCCCCGGCCCCTGCGGCATGATGCAGCGCGTACTCGAGATCGACTCTGTGGTGCGCGCCGCAGGCCGTCGCGGGGCTGGGGCCCCGCCAGCCGAGGCGCGCTTATGAAAAAGTAAGGAGCGTTCACGTGGCGAACACGAAGTCGGCAGTGAAGCGGATGCGACAGAACGAGCGGAGACGCCTGCGCAACCGGGCGCTGCGCTCGAAGCTCCGCGGCGCGATCAAGACGGCGCGCACCGTCGAGGGCACCGCGCGCCCCACGGCGGTCCTCGAAGCGATTCGCGCGCTCGACAAGGCCGTCAGCAAGGGTGTGGTCCACCGCAACACCGCGGCCCGCAAGAAATCCGCGCTCGCCCGGCGGCTCGTCGCCGCGCACTAGCCCCGGCTCCTCTGCCGGCCTCGCCCCCAGCCCCCGCGGGTCACCGGGACTCCGGACCGGTCTCGCAGGCCGATGGACGCGTCACCGGTCGCGAACCTCCGCCGAGTCCGCGAAGCAGCTCGATCGCCGCGTCGGTGAGACAGGCGCCTGCGGCGGGCCCGTAGATCGTGGCGCACGCGACGTACGTCCGGCGCCCCGCGTCCTCGGGTGTCGTGAAATACCCGAGATAGTCGTTCGACAGCCCCGCGACGAAGACCGACGCGAACGGCGCCCGCGCCTCACGCTTGATCGCCGCTCCGAACGACGTCTGCAGCTCACCGGGAAACGTGACCCAGGCCGTGTCGCCGAGCGCCGCGGCGACGAGCGACGCCTCGCGGGGCATGGCGGAGCCGAGTGGGATCGTGAGGAAGCCCGGCACCCAGCGACCGAGACAGCTCTTCAGGGAGAGGGCCGCCCTTGGCAGCGCAACCCTGCGCTCGGAGACGCGCAGCGTCGTGACGGGCAACGGCCTGGCCTGCGCCCAGCCCGCCTCGACCGCGGACGCCAGCGCGCTGGCCGTGTCGCGCAGTGCGGCCTCCCCGTGGCGGGCGGGGCTCACGTCGCCGACCGCGCCGTTGACGAAGAGGGCAGGCGCCCCGAGCTTTTGCTCGAGCCGCGCCGAGGCGGCGCCCATGACGTCGCCCGACAGGCGCAGGTTGCTCGCGGAGAGCATCGTCCCGTGGATCGCGAAGTTCCACACCAGCGCGAGCGGCGCCCCGCTGACGGTCGTGAGCTTCAGCACGACGATCTCCTGGTCGAGCGGCCGGGCGAGCCGACTCGCGGTCACGGCGGGCGCGGAGACTCGCGTCGCCGCGACGAGCGCCGGCGCCCGCGCGCCGTCGGCCTGCCGGATCGCCGCCACCGCCCCTTCCACGAGCGCCTCTCGCACCGCGGGGTCCAGGCGATCCACCGCGACCAGGCCCATGAGCGCCGAGTCCATGAAGGCGCCCGGCCCCGAGTGGGTATGGGAGGCCGAGACGACGAGCACCGTCGCCGGAACGCCCGCGCGGGTTAGCCGATCCTGAACGGCGCGCGTGAACGCTCGGTCGACCGCGATGAGGTCGAGCGTGACCCACGCCAGGCGCGCGGCGCGGCTCTCCAGCACGAGGGCGCGTGCCGCTACTGGATCGCGCTCGCCGACCGAGGGCGTGAACCAGAACGCGTGGGCGTACCGGCCGAGGACGTCGGGGAACAGCAGCCGCCGCTTCAGGCTGCCGTAGCCCGCCAGAGGCGTCCCCGGGGGGACACGCAGCGCGGCGTACGCCGCGCCGGCGGTCACGCACTCCGCGCAGCGCTCGGCGGCGCCCGCGATCCCCGTGATGCCCGCTCCTCCGAGGAGGAGGCCGAGGAGGATCGAGCGACCGATCACCTCTCCGCACACAGATCGGCCACCAGGGCAACCATCTCCGCCCGCGGCTCTCCACTGCTCTTGAGCCGGCGTTCGGCGTCCCAGCACCGACGGAGCTTCCACGCGAAGAGGGTCTCGGAGCCGCTCGTGGAACCGGTGAGTGTCTCGATCACGACCGGTGGCCGGCGGAGCGCGCGGGCGATCTCCTCGACCGGGCGGCCCCGGCGTCGCCACGCGACGGCCGTCCACGCCGTCCGCACGTCACGCGCCAGGACGGAGAGCAAGAGCAGCGCATTCTCGGTGGCGAGGAGGCGGTCGAGGGTGCGGAGCGCGCCGGCGCGGTCTCGGCGCTCGACGGCGCGCGTCAGGTCGAAGATCGCGTCCAGCCGCTGCTCGCCCACGATCGCGCCGACGTCCTTGACGCCGACGGCCCGATTGTCGGGTCCCCCCACGAGCGCGGCCTTGCGCGCCTCACCCAGGAGCGTGGCCGTGTCCTCGCCGGTCAGCTCGACGAGCAGGCGCGCGGCCTCGTCGGTGATCGTCAACCCTTCGAGCGCCGCACGCTGGCGCAGCCACCCCGCGAGGTCGCGCCCGGCCCGCGTCGGAAGCTCGACGATCGCGGCGGACGGCAAGGTGCTGAGCAGCCAGTGGTCGACCCGCCGCTCGCGCGACGCCCGCAGGGCCTCGTCGGCCAACAGCAGGAGGCAGGTCGCCGGGTTCGGGCTCGTGACGTAGGCGGTGAGAGCGTCCGATCCCTTCGCGACCAGCGCCTGCGCGCGCCGGACAGCGACGAGCCGCCGGTCGACCCCGAGCGGCAGAGTCAGGGCCGACCGCACGATCTCGTCGATACCGCGCTCACGCCCGTCGAATACCTCGCGACCCCAGGCCGCGAGCGCGCGATCCGGAAAGAGCCCCCGGGTCGCGGCGTCGAGCGCGTCGTCGAGGAGCTGCACGTCGCCGCCGTGAAGCAGGTTGATCGGCGGCGCCTCGCCGCGCTCGGCCAGCCGGATGAACGTTGCGTAGTCCATTTATCGAGGGCTCGGAGGCCGGGGCGACCGAGGGTGGCCTGCTGGAGGTGCGGGTGGCTCCGCTCGCCCGGTCAAGCCCAAGGTGCCGGTGGCTCCGCTTGCCTGGTCAAACGCATGGTGCGGGTGGCTCCGCTCGCCCGGTCAAAGGCATGGTGCGGGCCGCTGTTGGTTCAAAACCTGTCGACGGTGAGGCTGACGATCGCCCGCGCGATTTCGGTCGCGGCCGTGCGCACCGCGCCTTCCTCTCGGGCGATGGTCTGGGACACGGCTCCCAGGATCTGGAAGTCGGCTTTCTGCCGGAGGCGCTCCTGCTCGAAGAGGATGGTGCTCCGCCGCACGTCGCGAAAGCGGAGATTCATCGTCACCACCAGCCGATACTGGCGCACGTTGGCCTGGGAATCGAACGCGATGGACTGGACGTCGTAACCGACCACTTCCCCATCGAGGATGGCGTCCGCGTCCTCCGGTTTGACCACGCGGAGCCGACCGTTGGTGGAGTAGGCCTCCACGACGGCGCTGGTGAGGAGGTTCTCGACCGCGGGCTCGCCGGTCTTGTTCGTGAAGACCGGCACCGCCACGGTTTGGATGTGGTCCGGGAGGTTCCCGCGGAACGAATAGCCGCAGCCCGCGAGGGCGACGGCGAGCAGGGCGAGGCCGAGTGCCCGCGCGCGGCCGGGGTGTGTCATGCGCGGGTCACGATGTTGACGAGGCGGTTCGGGACGACGACGACCTTCTCGACGCGGCGCCGCTCGACCCACGGCTTCACACGGTCGTCGCCGAGGGCCAGCTGGCGGACCCGATCGTCCGCGGCATCGACGTCGACGAGCAGGCGTCCGCGCACCTTGCCGTCGACCTGCACGACGACCGTGACTTCCGTCTTCTGGAGCGCCGCCGGGTCGGCGACCGGCCAGCGCTGCTTGAAGAGGCTCTCGCGATGACCGAGCTGCGCCCAGAGCTCCTCGGTCACGTGCGGGCAGAAGGGGCCGAGCAGCAGCAGCGTCGTCTCGACCGCCTCGCGCATGAGCGCGGTGCGCTCCGGTGTGGCGCCGGTGCCCGCGCCGTCGCCGGACGCGGCCTCGAAGGCGTGGAGCGCGTTGACGAGCTCCATGATCGCGGCGATCGCGGTGTTGAAGTGAAATTCGCGCTCGATGTCGTCGGTCACCCGCTGGATGGTCTCGTGGATCGTCCGCCGGAACGCGCGCCCGGCCTCGGTGAGCCGAGGTGGGGGGCCATCGGGGGGGCGTCTCGTCCCCCCGATCTCAGCCAAATGCCCGAGCACGAAGCGCCAGACGCGGTTGAGGAAGCGCGAGGCGCCCTCGATGCCCTGGTCGTTCCACTCCAGGTCTTTCTCCGGCGGCGCCGCGAAGAGCTCGAAGAGGCGCCCGGTGTCGGCCCCGTACTTCTCACGGACGAAGTCGTCGGACACTACGTTGCCCTTCGACTTCGACATCTTCGCGCCGTCCTTGATGACCATGCCCTGGCTGAGCAGCGCCATGAACGGCTCGTCGATCTTCGTGAGGCCGAGGTCGCGGAGCACCTTCGTGTAGAACCGCGCGTAGAGCAGGTGAAGGACCGCGTGCTCGATACCGCCGATGTACTGGTCGACCGGCATCCAGTAGTCGGCGGCACTCCGCTCGAACATCCCCGAGTCGTAGGCGGGCGAGCAATAGCGCAGGAAGTACCACGAGGATTCCACGAAGGTGTCCATCGTGTCCGTCTCACGCCGCGCGGGCCCGCCGCAGCGGGGGCAGGTCGCGTTGACGAAGCTCGCGACGTTCGCCAGCGGCGAGCCGCCCTTGCCGGAGAGCTGGATGTCCCGCGGCAGCGTCACCGGAAGATTCTGCTCGGCCTCGGGGACCATGCCGCAGGCGTCGCAGTAGAGCACCGGAATCGGCGCGCCCCAGTACCGCTGGCGGCTGATGCCCCAGTCGCGGAGCCGGTAGTTGACCTTGGCGGTGCCGAGACCGCGAGAGACCAGCCAGTCGGTCGCCCGACGCTTCGCGTCGGCGACCGTGAGACCGTCGAGGAAACCGGAGTTGATCTTGATGCCGTCGCCGGTATAGGCCTTCCCGGTCCAGCCGTCCGGGCGTGTGACCGTCTCGACGATCGGCAGACCGTACTGCTCGGCGAATTCCCAGTCCCGCTCGTCCTCGCCGGGGACCGCCATGATGGCTCCGGTGCCGTAGCCCATGAGGACGTAGTCGGCGAGGAACAGCGGGACGGCGACCCCGTTGAAGGGATTCACGACTCGGGCCGAGAGTCGGAGCCCCCGCTTGGGCCGGTCCGCGGCCGTCCGCTCGATCTCCGACTGGCGCGCGACCTCGGCGCGGAAGCGCGCGACGGCGTCGCGCTCGGCGGGGTCGTGGACGACGCGGTCGACGAGCGGATGCTCCGGGGCCAGCACCGCGTAGGTCATGCCGAAGGCGGTGTCCGGCCGCGTGGTGAACACGCGGATCGAGAGATCGGGGCGCCCCTCGACCGGCAGGTCGAATTCGGCGCCCTCGCTCTTGCCGATCCAGTTGCGCTGCATCGTCAGCACGCGCTCGGGCCAGCCGGGCAGCCGGTCGCACCAGGCGAGCAGCTCCTCCGCGTAGCTGGTGATCTTGAAGAACCAGCCGTCGATCTCGCGCGGAGTCACCACGGAGTCGCAGCGCCAGCACCGGCCGTTCTCGACTTGCTCGTTGGCGAGGACCGTCTGGCAGGACGGGCACCAGTTCACCGTCGAACGCTTCCGATAGGCGAGGCCCCGCTCGAGCATCCTGATGAAGATGAGCTGCTCCCATTTGTAGTACGCCGGGTCGCAGGTGGTGACCTCCCGGTCCCAGTCGTAGGAGATCCCCATCTTCACGAGCTGCGAGCGCATGTAGTCGATGTTCTCGTAGGTCCAGATCGCCGGGTGCACGCCGTGCTCGATGGCGGCGTTCTCGGCCGGCAGCCCGAAGGCGTCCCAGCCCATCGGGTGGAGCACGTTGTACCCGCGCATCCACTTGTAACGGGCGAGCAGGTCGCCGATCGCGTAGACGCGCACGTGGCCCATGTGGATCCGCCCGGACGGGTACGGGAACATCTCGAGGCAGTAGAACTTCGGCCGGCGCGGATCCTCGTGGACCCGAAACTGCTTCGTCTCCTCCCAGATCCGCTGCCACTTCGCCTCGATCTCACGGAACGGATAGCGGTCGGTCGACATGATTAGGCTAAACTTTTAACATACTTAGCGAGCAGGGGCAAGAAATGGTGGGAAGGTCGTTTCGCCGACGGAACTGGAGCGTGACGCGGCCCATCGATGCGCCGCGCCACGCCGAAACCGGTGCTACTGCTTCTTGACTCCGAGATCCGCAGCGGCCTCGTTGGCCAGCTTGAGCGAGTCCGCGTGCTTGCCCCCGTCGTGGAGCTTCTGCGCCTCGTCGAGCTTGGCGACGGCCGCCTTGACCTTCGGATCGTCCGCCTTCATCTTCGCGGCCGCATCCCGACCCTCCTTGATCACCTTCGGGCAGGAGCTCGCGAACGCTCCACCCGCGGCGAAGGCCAGCGCGACCGTAACCGCCATGACTGCCATGAGCTTCTTCATGAGACGTCACCTCCCCTCTGAGCCCGGTTGGCTCCGGTCATTGTAACAGTCGGTCGTGAGTTGCGGTTCCATACTCGTCGACGGATGGAAGTGGTCGAAGATCCGCTGTGCGAGCTTCGGGGTGACCTTCGGCACCGCGGCCAGCTCGGCGACCGACGAGTCCCGGACGCGGCGCGCCGAGCCGAGCGTTTTCAACAGGCTCGTGCGGATCGTCGGCCCGATGCCGGGGACCGTGTCGAGCACCGACTGGATCGTGCGCTTCGCCCGGAGCTTCTTGTGGTACGTGATCGCGAAGCGGTGGGCCTCGTCCCGGACCCGCTGGAGCGTGTGGAGCGCCGGCGACGTCGGATCGAGGACCAGGGGGTGCAGGCTGTCGGCCTGGTAGACCTCCTCGGCCTGTTTCGCGAGCGCGACGGCCGGGATGTAGTCGAGCCCGAGATCCTGGAGCACCTTGAGCGCGGCGTTGAGCTGGCCGCGCCCACCGTCGATCAGGACGAGGTCGGGCAGCACACTCCCCTGCTCGAGCGCTTTGGCGAAGCGCCGCGTGAGCACCTCGGCCATCGAGGCGAAGTCGTCGGCGCCGGCGACGGTCCGGATCCGGAAGCGCTTGTAGTCGTCTTTCTTCAGGCCGCCGTTCTCCCAGACGACCATCGACCCGACCTGCTCGGTCCCCTGGATATTGGAGATGTCATATCCCTCGATGCGGTTCGGGAGTCCGGGCAGGCCGAGCGCCCGCTGGAGCTCCTCGAGGACGAGCTGCTGGCGGTTGTCGCGGGAGAGGAGACGGTTCTGGAGCGCGATCGCCGCGTTCGACTCGGCCATCGCGACGAACTCCCGCTTGGTCCCACGCTGCGGGGCGTGCACCTGCACCCGCCGGCCGGCGAGCGTCGCGAGCCACTCGGTCGTCAGCTCCGCCTCCGGCAGCTCCTCGGAGAGGAGGATCTCGGGCGCGGGGGTGACCGCCTTGCCGTAGAACTGGCGCACGAACGCCGAGAGGATCTCGCCGTCGCTCCATCCGGCGACTCGGTCGAAGAAGAACGGCTCCTGGCCGACGAGCCGGCCCTTGCGCACGAAGAAGAGCTCGACGCACGCGTCGCCGCCCTGGCGCACGACGCCGACGACGTCTTGATCCACGTCGTCCGTCGAGATGATCTTCTGGCGCTCGCGGACCTTGTTGAGGGACTGGATCTGGTCGCGGAGCACCGAAGCGCGCTCGAACTTGAGCTCGGCGGCGGCTTCTTCCATCTCCTTGGTGAGGCGCCGTGCGAGCTCTTCGTCGCGACCCTCCAGGAAGTGCACGACGTCGTCCACCGTCTTCGCGTACCCCTCGCGGGTCTCCCAGCCCGTGCAGGGGGCATTGCAGCGGTGGATCGCGTACTGGATGCACGGCCGCTCGAGCGAGCCGTCGATCGTGATCGAGCACGTGCGCAACGGGAAGAGCTGACGCGTGAGCCGGAGCGTTTCGCGCATCGCGGTGGCCGGATAGAAGGGGCCGTAGTAGCGCGCGCCGTCCTGCTGGACCCGGCGAGCCACCAGCAGGCGCGGGAATTCCTCGTTCGTGGTGAGCTTCAGAAACGGATAGTGCTTGTCGTCTCTCAGGATGATGTTGTAGCGGGGTCGGTGTCGCCGCACCAGGTTGGCCTCGAGCATGAGGGCTTCGAGCTCGTTGTCGGTCACGATGTACTCGAGGTCGCGAATCTGGCGGACGAGCGCGTCGGTCTTGGGATCCCGCGGGCGCGATTCCTGAAAATAGGACCGCACGCGGCTCCGCAGGGACGCCGCCTTTCCGACGTAGAGGACTTGCTGCTTGCCGTCCCGATAGAGATAGACGCCCGGCCGGTCCGGCACCCGGGCGATCTTGTCTTCTAGACTCACAGGCTCGCCTCGCCGCCGGCCCTGGTCACTTGAGCTGCTGCTTGCGCAGCGACTTGAGCCGGTCTCGAAGCTCGGCCGCCTGCTCGAAGTCGAGGCGCTTGGCCGCCTCCTTCATCCGCGCCTCGAGCTCGACGATACGCGACTGGAGCGCCGCCGGCGACTCGAACGTCTCCGTCGTCGGCTCCTCCACCGGCACCGTGTAGTAGTCACGCTCGTAGACCGTCTGGAGCAGCTCGCGGATCGAGGACTTGATCGACTCCGGCGTGATCCCGTGGGTGTCGTTGTAGGCGCGCTGCAGCTCGCGCCGGCGCTCGGTCTCCTGGATCATGGTCGCCATCGAGTCCGTGACGTGGTCGGCGTACATGATGACCTCGCCGTTGACGTTGCGCGCCGCCCGCCCGGAGGTCTGGATCAGCGAGGTCGCCGAGCGGAGGTAGCCCTCCTTGTCGGCATCCAGGATCGCGACCAGCGACACCTCCGGGATGTCGAGCCCCTCACGCAGGAGGTTGATCCCGATGAGGCCGTCGAACTTGCCCAGGCGCAGATCGCGGATGATGGCGACCCGGTCGAGCGTGTCGATGTCGGAATGCAGGTAGCGCACCCGGAGCCCGAGCTGCTGGTAGTACTCGGTGAGGTCCTCCGCCATGCGCTTGGTCAGCGTCGTCACCAGGACGCGCTCCTCGCGGTCGGCCCGTGCCCGCAGCTCGCCGAGCAGGTCGTCGACCTGGTCCTTTGCCGGCCGTACGGTGATGCGAGGATCGGTGAGCCCGGTCGGCCGGATCACCTGCTCGGCGACCGTGTCGGCCGCGAGGTCGAGCTCGTAGCGCGCCGGCGTGGCCGAGACGTAGATCGTCTGGCCGGTCAGTCGCGTGAACTCGTCGAACGTGAGCGGTCGATTGTCGAACGCGGAGGGCATCCGGAACCCGTACTCGACCAGCGCCTCCTTGCGCGACCGGTCCCCGTAGTACATACCGCGGACCTGCGGCACGGCGACGTGGCTCTCGTCGATGATGATCAGCGCATCCTTCGGCATGTACTCGATCAGCGTCGGCGGGGCCTCCCCCGGCCGCCGCCCGGTCAGATGCCGTGAGTAGTTCTCGATGCCGTGGCAGTACCCGAGCTCGCGCAGCATCTCGATGTCGAACAGCGTCCGCTGCTCGAGCCGCTGGGCCTCGAGCAGGCGGTTGCGCTGGCGCAGGAACGCCAGCCGCTCGCCGAGCTCCTCCTGAATCGTCTCGAACGCGCGCTCGAGCTGCGCCGCCTCGGTGACGTAGTGACTCGCCGGGTAGATGTGCACCCGGTCGACGCGCTCGAGCACCGCGCCCCGGAGCGGGTCGATCCGCGAGATGGCGTCGATGACGTCACCGAAGAGCTCGATCCGGAGCGCGATCGACTCCTCGTTCGCCGGGAAGACCTCCACCACGTCCCCACGCACGCGGAAGGTGCCGCGGTGAAAGTCGTAGTCGTTCCGCTCGTACTGGACCGCGACGAGCCGCCGGATGATCTCGTCCCGGTCGATCCGGTCGCCCTCGCTGAGCTCGAGGTGGAGTCCCTGGTAGGTGTCGGGCTCGCCGATGCCGTAGATGCACGAGACCGAGGCGACGACGAGGACGTCGCGCCGCTCCAGGAGCGACTTGGTCGCCGAGTGCCGCATCCGGTCGATCTCGTCGTTGATGAGGGCGTCCTTCTCGATGTAGGTGTCCGACTGCGGGATGTAGGCCTCGGGCTGGTAGTAGTCGTAGTACGAGACGAAGTACTCGACCGCGTTCGACGGGAAGAAGGCCCGGAACTCGCTGAAGAGCTGAGCGGCCAGCGTCTTGTTCGGCGAGATGACGAGCGTCGGCCGGTCCACGTTCGCCACCACGTTGGCGATCGAGTAGGTCTTGCCCGAGCCGGTCACGCCGCGCAACACCATGTGGCGGCGGCCTTCGCGGACGAAGCCCGTGAGCGCGGCGATCGCCTGCGGCTGATCGCCGCGCGGCGAGTACTCTGACGACAGCTGGAACACGGCGTCGAGCTACGTCAGGACGGGGTCGGGACGGCGAGGAGATATTTTCGCCACGAGTCCAGGAGCGAGTGCGCGTGCGGATGCCGCAGCATGTGCGTCGAGAACACGAACTTCGGGTGCACCGGCTCTCGGATGAGTCGCATCCCGACCTCGTCGGCGAGCCGGTTGCCCTTGCGGAGGTTGCACCGCAGACAGGCCGCGACCACGTTCACCCAGCTCGTCTCACCCCCGCGCGAGCGGGGCACGACGTGGTCGACGGTGAGCCGCTCGCCGCGCCGGTTGCAGTACTGGCAGGTGTAGCCGTCCCGCCTCAGGATGTTCTTCTTGTTGAAGGCCACGCGGTCGAGGAACGGCTTGCGGATGTACATGGCCAGGCGGATCACCGCGGGCAGGGCGAACGTCACCGACGGCGACCGCACCACGCGCGGCGAGGCTTCGACGGCTTCCGCCTTGCCGGCCAGGAGCAACGTGATCGCGCGGCGGGCGTTGGTGAAATGCAGCGGCTCAAAGGTGTAGTTGAGCACCAATACCGCAATTTCATCCATACTTACCGAGTTAGTCTAGTCGTCGGCTCCCGACGTGTCAAATCGCGGCCTTAGGCCCGGAGAAGATGCCGGAAGAGGAACGCGAGGTTGGCCGGCCGCTCGGCGAGGCGGCGCATGAAGTAGCCGTACCAGTCCTCGCCGTAGGGCACGAGGACCCGCAGCCGGAGGCCTGCGGCGCGAAGGGGTGCGTGCAGATCGTGGCGGATCCCGTAGAGCATCTGGAGCTCGAACCGATCGGGGGCGACGCCGCCCGCCTCCGCGGTCTCCCGGGCGCGACGCAGCAGGCGCTCGTCGTGAGTAGCGAAAGCCGGGTACACGCCGCGCGCCAGCGCGTCCGCGGCCAGCAGCCGATCGATCAGGCGGGCGTAGTTCGCGTCGACCTCGCGCTTGTCGGAGAACGCGATCTCCGGGGGCTCGCGGTAGGCCCCCTTGCAGAGGCGGACCGTCGCGCCGAGCTCGATCAGACGCTCGACGTCCCGGGCCGTGCGGCGGAGGTACGCCTGGACCACGCAGGCCAGATTGGAATAGGTGGCGTGGAGACGCTGGTACAGATCCAGCGTGCGGTGGGTGTAGGCCGACGACTCCATGTCGATCCAGACGAGCGCCCGCGTCGTGAGCCCCCGCGCCGCCACCGTCTCGAGGTGCGCGCGGCACACGGATTCGCCCAGGTCCAGACCGAGGTGGGTCAGCTTGAGCGACGGAACGGCCCGGAGGCGCCGCCGCGCGATCTCGTCGAGCAGCTCGAGGTACGCGCCGGCCGCCCGGGCGGCGCCCTCCGTTGTGGTGACGTTCTCGCCGAGGTACGTGACCAAGGCGTCGACGCCTCCGGCGTTGAGGCCGGCGACCACCCCGAGGGCGTCCGCGAGCGTCGGGCCCGCGACGAAGCGCCGGACGAACCGCCGCGCCGCCGGCAGGCGGTCCATCGCATCGCCGATCTTTCGATGCGTCGAGAGTCTAAGAAGCAGCGCCCGGCCGAGATCCGTGGCGTCCCTCGATCGCGTCCACCAGGACGCCCTCCCGCAGCCCGTATTCGCTGACCCGAAGTGTCTCGATTCCCGCCTGGTCCAGCGTCGCCATCACGATCGCCGTGCCAGGGATGATGAGGTCGGCGCGGCCCGGCTCCAGACACGGGAGCACCGCCCGCTCCTCGAGCGTGAGCCCGCCCAGCCGGGCCAGGAGTCGCGTGACGGCGGCGCGCGTCAGCAGGTGTCCCTGCACTCGTTCGGGATCGTAGCGCGCCAGACCGAGATCGAGCGCTGCCAGCGTCGTCACCGTGCCGGCGGTGCCGACGAGGTGGGCGACGCGGGCGGTGCGGATCGTCTCGGGAAGCTCCCGGCCGAGGCGGGCGCGCACCTCGTCATAAAGCTCGCGGTAGAGTCGCTCGTCGGCGGTGCCCGGGAACGGGAACCGCTCGGCGAGCGGGACGACGCCGAGCCGCAGGCTCACCATCGACTGGATCGCGTCGTCCTCGGCCAGTACGTACTCCGTGCTGCCGCCGCCGATATCGAAGGTGAGGACCGGGCCGGTCAGCGGGCCGAGCCCGTGACGCACGCCGCGGAGGGTGAGCCGGGCTTCGACCTCGCCGCTCACCACGTCGACGCGGCGGCCGGTGGCTTGCTCGACCGCGGCGGCGAAGGCGCGGCCGTTCGACGCCTCGCGCACGGCGCTGGTGGCCACGATGCGGATGTCGCGAGCGCCGAGGCGGGCGCCGCGCTCGACGTAGCGGCTCACGGCGGCGAGCGTTCGGGCCATCGGCGCCTCACCCAGGACGCCCGTTCGGGCGAGGCCCTCGCCGAGTCGGGTGATCGTCTGGTGCTGGTCGGCGACGCGCCACGTCTCCGCTCCGGTCACGTCGGCGACGAGGAGCCGGACCGTGTTGCTCCCGACGTCGATCGTGCAGACGCGCATGGGCGAGAGACAAGACGCCCCGCCGGGACTCCCGGCGGGGCGTGTGGACATCGAAACGGTGCCGGCTACTTTCCCTTCAGGGTTCGAATATAGTTCACGATCTCCCAGCGCTCGTTCTCCGGGAGGTGCTTCCAGGGGGGCATGGCGCCGCGGCCATTCGATATCTTCCAGAAGAGCTCGCCATCCGTTTGCTTCTGAACCGCGTCGGAGGTCCAGTTCGCCGGCTTTGGCGGAGGCAGCGCCGCGGCGGCCGGGCCGTCGCCCTTACCCCCGGGGCCGTGGCACGAGACGCAATTCGTTTCGACCGCTTTCTTCGCGTTGCCGACACCCTTGACTGGATTCTTCATCGCCTTGGCGTCGGCCGGCGCGACCCAGGGCCCCTGGGCGGAGACCACCGCCGCGCCCGTCAAGGCCAGGAGCGTGATCGCGGCGACGGCGATGCTCAGCAACTTCCCGAACGTGGTCATGAAGTCTCCTCTCATGCAACACGACTGGTCGTGATGATGTTCACAAATCGAAAACCATTTAACACTCCTGGGACGAAGCAGGTCAAGCAGATATTCGACGCGCGCGCCTCGCGGCGAGCCAGCAGAGCGCGGCGAGGGCGCCATACGCGCCGGCCAGATGCCTCGGCATCACCGCCGGCGAGGCCTACGGCCAGAACAGCGCGCCGCTCGCGAGCGGCGAGTGGATCACGCCGAAGAGCGCGGCGACGCTCGCGAACGCGAAGAGAAGCCCCGCCGGCACCAATCGGTGATCGCCACCAGCGCCCAGCCCCAGAGCACGGCCGTCAGGATGAAGCCATTTCCCAGCATGACGAGCGCCTGGTAGCCGAGCGCGGCATCCCCCGTGAGCGCCGCCGGCGAGGTGCCGAGGGCTGTGAAGAGGCTCCCCGCTTCGATCAGCACCACCGCCGCCGCCACCGGCACGAACGTGATGGCGACCGCGGCGCCGTAGCGCGGCGGCGTCGCCAGGAACCCCTGCGCGGTGATCTCGAGACCGGGAAGACGAGGATCGGCGCGATCGCCGCTTCCGGCAACACGGCGACGAGGAGCGAGAGCGCGCCCGTCGCCGCACCGACGCCGATCACGAGCCCGGTGGCCAGCGTGTAGCCGGCCCATCGCCTTGTACGCCGGGTGGCCGATGTAGGGCGTGTTCTGCACGACCCCGCCGCAGTACCCGGCCAGCACGGTCGCCGCGGCTTCGGTCAGAAGGACGTCGCGCGCGCGGTATTCGTCGCCCGCGGCCGCGGCGCTCTCGGTGTTGTCGATCCCGCCGATGATCGTGACCAGCGCGAACGGGAGCGCGATCGACAGGTAGGGCAGCGTTTCGGGCAGCGCGGCGAGCCAGCCGAGCGTGGGCCAGGGCGGCGACAGGCGGAGCGGGCCGACGGCGATCGCGGCGCCGGGGCCGAGGTCGAGCCACGCGCGCGCCCAGAAGATCAGCGTGCCCGCGAGCACCGAGACGAAGGCGCCGGGGAGCCCGAAGGGCATGCGCACCCGAGCGACGAGAGCCAGCAGCAGGAGAATCAGCGCGACCAGCCCGACCAGCGGATCACGGAGGATCTTGAGCATCGGGAGGAAGGCGATCAACAGGATCGAGATTCCCGCGATCGAGCCGAGCAGCGCGGCGCGGGGAACGACGCGTCGCGCCCAGTCGCCGCCGAAGGCGAGACCGAGCTTCGTGAGGCCGATCGCGATGGTCGCGGCCATCCCGACTTTCCACGCGAGTACCGGGTCGCCGGTCGCCAGCATCACGGGTCCGAGCACGCCGAACACCATCGCGAACAAGGTCGGCGTGTCGATCCCGAACGGCATCGCGGTGACGTCCTCACGACCCGTACGGCGCATGAGCCTCACGGCCAGCCACGTGTACGCGACGTCGCCGGCCAGGACGCCGAGCGCGGTTCCCGGCACCATCCGCTCCAGCACGAGATCGGCCGGGAACTTGAAGACCCCGATCAGGAGAGACGAGAGGATGACGAGCTGCGTGATGTTGTCGAGGGCGAGGCCGAGGAATCCGTTCAGGTCCCCCGCGCGGATCCAGCGCGGGCGGGAGCTAGCGCGTCCGGACGTCGGCGGCCCCTTGGCTGGCGGCGACCAGCTCTCGGGCCAGGCTCCTGGTCCGCTCGGCGAGGGTCGTGCACCAGGCGAGGTTGCCGCGGTTGTCGGCGACTTCGCGGAAGTCGAATTCGAGGGCCGGCCCCAGGCGTCGACCGAATCTCAGTCGCACCCCGTATGACTTTCCTTCACGCTTCTCGTCGGCGTCGAGAACGACCTCGATACGTGGATCGACCCGCTTCGCGTGGGAGGTCAGGAAATTCCAGAGCCAGCGAGCGACTTCGTCATACGTTCCACCCGAAAACACGCCGGCATTCTAGCACCCGCCGATCGACGGGACCGACATCCGCGGGGAGATGGGGAAACGGGGGAACGGGATGCGGGTATGGGGGGATATGGGGGGACCAGTCACTGGTCCCCCCCCTTTATCACGATCTTCTCAGCACTCGTTGAAGCCGCACGACAGGCACTTCTTGCAACCTTCCTCGTAGACGAAGGTCGCCTGGCCGCACTCCTTGCAAAGGTCGCCGATCTGCTTTCGCGCGTCGCCGCCGACCGTCGCCGCCTCGAGGGCGGGCTTCAGCTCGCCGATGTGCTCGGCCAGCGTCCGCGACAGCGCATCGGGCAGCGAGAGGATCTTGGTGGGTCCGAAGCCGGTCGGCTGGCCTCCGCCGATTCGGGAGAGCTGGCTGATGACCTCCTCGAGTCTGCGCTGAGCCGAGAGCGGCGAAGGGAGCCTCAGGATTAACGAAATCAGTCGTCCGAGAGCTTCCGCCACCGCCATCGTATCGGAGCCACCCTTGCCGACCTGGACGAAGACCTCGAAGGGCTCGTGGTCGTCGGTCTCGGTGATCGTGATCCACGCCGTCCCGATGGGAGTCTGGGTCCGGTAGGTCGAGCCCTTGAGGCTCCGCGGGCGGGGTTTGATGACGGCCTGACCGGTCGGCGGTGCGACGGAGGCGCTCTTGTCCTTCTTGGCCGAGACGCCGATGTTCAGGACCTGCTCGCCTTTGCATCCGTCGCGAAATACCGTGATGCCGAGGCAGCCGAGCTCCCACGCGAGGCGATAGGCGCGCGCCACGTCATCCTCGGTCGCGTTGTTCGGCAGGTTGATCGTCTTCGAGACGCCGTTGTCGGTGGAGCGCTGGAACGCGGCCTGGTGCCGCACGTGCCACTCGAAGCCGATCTCGTGCGAGGTCTTGAAGACCTGCGACGCGCGGTCCGGGAGACCCCGGATGCCGTGGAGCGAGCCCTGCTTGGCGATCTCCTGCATGAGCGCGTCCGAGTAGAACCCCTGTTCCTTGGCGATGCGCTCGAACGTCTCGTTCACGAACGTCAGGACGCGCTCGCCGTCGGGCTGCTTCACGCGATGCTCGAAGGCCAGCGCGAAGATCGGCTCGACGCCGGACGAGCAGCCGGCGATCATCGAGATCGTCCCGGTGGGCGCGATCGTCGTGACGGTCGAGTTGCGCATCGGCCGGTCGCCCCGGTAGATCGAGCGGTCCCAGTTCGCGAAGGGGCCGCGCTCCTCGGCGAGCTTCGCCGACTGGTCGTGGGACGTGTCCTTGACGAAGGCCATCAGCCGGTCGCCGAGGTCGATGGCCTCCTGGCTGTCGTACGGGATACCCATCGTGAAGAGCAGGTCGGCCCAGCCCATGATGCCCAGGCCGATGCGGCGATTGGCCTTGACGGTGGCGTCGATCACCGGGAGCGGGTACGGGTTCATCTCGATGACGTCGTCGAGGAAGCGCACGGCGAGCCGCACCACGCGCTCCATCTCGTCCCAGTCGATCGACCACTCACCCTCGTCGCTTCGCCGGGCGAACTTCGAGACGTTCAGCGAGCCGAGGTTGCACGCCTCGTTGGGCAGCAGGGGCTGCTCTCCGCACGGATTGGTCGCCTCCACAACGCCGATCTCCGGCGTGGGGTTGGCGGGGCTCGCGTTGATCCGGTCGATGAAGACCATGCCGGGGTCGCCCGTCCGCCACGCGGCGCGGACGATGCGGTCGAAGACCTCCTTGGCCGACAGCCGCCCCGTGACCTCCCCGCTGTGCGGGTTGATCAGGTCGTACTCGCCGCCCGAGGCCAGCGCGTCCATGAACTCGTCGGTCGCCGCCACGGAGATGTTGAAGTTGGTGATGCCCCCGTCGAGCTTGCAGTCGATGAACTCGAGGATGTCCGGGTGATCGACCCTGAGGATCCCCATGTTCGCGCCCCGCCGAGTTCCACCCTGCTTCACCGCTTCGGTGGCGCTGTTGAACACGCGCAGGAAGGAGACCGGGCCAGACGCGCGCCCGCCCGTCGAGGCCACGATGTCGTCCTTGGGGCGCAGCCGCGAGAACGCGAAGCCGGTCCCGCCGCCGGACTTGTGGATGATCGCCGCCGCCTTGACGGAGTCGAAGATCTCCTCCATCGAGTCGCCGACGGGCAGCACGTAGCATGCCGAGTACTGGAGGCCGTTCCCCTTGCCGGCGTTCATGAGGGTCGGCGAGTTCGGGAGGAAATAGCCCTCGATCATGATGTCGTAGAACGCCGCCGCGACCTCCCTGACGGCAGCCTCGCTCCGCCCGTACCGCGCCTCGCCCCTGGCGATGGTCAGCGCCACCCGCCAGCACATCTCCTCCGGCGTCTCGACCACCTCGCCTCCCTGGCGCATGAGGTAGCGCTCCCGTAGAACCCGCAGGGCTGGCTCGTTCCACTTCCCGACCTTCGCTGGGCGAGTCTCAGACAGCATTCAGGTCTCCCTCCCTCACAAGCTGCAGTCAATGACAGACCTTCTGGTCTCACTATATCTTGTGGTGTGTGCGAATCTAGCACGCTGAATCTAGCGTTCGTCAAGGGAAAAGGTATCCACCGCGCATCCACCGACTGTCCACAAAACAGGTCCAGGCTCCGCCGAGCCCTTCGACTCAGCGTGGTATTCTCTTGTGCCTATGCCGAGCCGCCGCGTGGTCGCGTCGCTCACGCTGATCGCCCTCTCCACGTTCTCAGGCGCCGCGAGCGCGCAGATGCCGCCCTCGCCACCGCCCGCGCCGCCTCTGTCGACCCAGGTGGCAGGCCGGGTCTTGACGCTCGAGGAGTGCATCGCGATCGCGCTCGAGGCCCAGCCAAGGATCCAGGCGACGCTCGCCGACTATGCCGCGGCGCGCTATCGAGTGAATCAGGCCATGGCGCCGCTGCTTCCCCAGCTCTCCGGCCTGGCCAGTACGGAGCGAAGTCAGCGCTCGGTCATCGTCACCAATAGAAATGGCGCGAACGTCCCGACGCTTCAGACCCGAGAGTACAATGACACCTTCGACGCCAGGGTCCAGCTCTCGCAGCTCCTGTTCGACTTCGGCAAGACCCTCGCCGCCACCGAAGCGGCCCGGAAGCTCGCCGAGGTCGCGGTCGAGGACGTCGAGCTGCAGCGCCAGCTGATCTCGCTGACGGTGAAAGAGGCGTACACGAATACGCTCTTCAGCCAGCGCCTGATCCGCGTCCAGCAGCAAGCGATCGAGCGCGCCGAGCTCAACCTGAGGTCGGCGAAGGGATTCTTCGATGTGGGTACCCGGCCCAAGTCCGACGTCGCGCGCGCCGAGGTCGACGTGGCGAACGCCCGGCTCGACCTCATCAGGGCCAGGAACCTGCTCCGCGCCGCGATCGTCGCGCTCAATATCGCGATGGCGATCGACGTGGACGCGCCGCTTCAGATCGTGGACAACCTCGTATACCAGCCCGTGACGCTCGATCGTCAGCAGCTCCGGAGCGATTCACTTCGTGAACGCCCCGAGTACCGCCAGGCCAAGCTGCGTGCTGCCGCCGCCGAAGCCACGGAGCGGCAAACCCTTCGCAACTTCTTCCCGGACATCTCGGGCACGGGATCCTACGGCGGCACGCAACCCCAGCTCAACGAGTCCTGGACTCTCGGTCTGACGTTGTCCTGGTCGCTCTTTGATGGCGGCGGACGGATCGCGAGGTACCAGGAGGCGAAGGCCAACGTCGAGGGTGCCAAGGCGCGCGTGAAGTCCACCGAGCTCGACATCATCCAGAATGTCGAGCAGGCCGAGATCGCCGTCGAGGAGACGCAGGAGCGGATCCAGGCGGCGCAGGCCCTGGTGGCCTCCGCCCAGGAGAACTTCCGCCTGGCCCAGGGGCGGTTCGACGCCGGCGTCGGCACCATCCTCGAGCTGACGGACGCTCAGCTCGCGCTCACCCAGGCGCAGAACACCGAGAGCCAGGCCCTGGCCGATTACCGGATCGCCCTGGCGCGGCTCGACCGCGCCGTCGGCCGCCGCTGAGGACCCAGAAACAACCCGCCGGCGGCCAGCGTCTAAGCCAGTGATGAGACGTATCGTTTCCCTGGTCATCGTGGCGGCTCTGGTCGGGGCTGGCGTCCTGGCCTACCTCTACACGCAGAGCGGCGGCAACGCCCCCAAGTACCGGCAGGCTCGGGTCGAGCGAGGTCCCCTCACCGCCGCGGTCTCGGCGACCGGCAATCTCAACGCCGTGGTCGTCGTCCAGGTGGGTAGCCAGGTTTCCGGACAGATCAGGGACCTGCTGGTCGACTTCAACTCGATCGTCAAGAAGAACCAGGTCATCGCCCGGATCGACCCGGACATCTTCGAGGCCAAGGTCAACCAGGCGAAGGCGGACCTGGACTCGTCTCGGGCGACCGTGCTGAACCAGGAGGCGCAGGTCGAGCGCGCCCGGGCCGACGTCGACAACGCGCGCGCCGCGCTCGTGGAGGCCAAGGCGTTCACCGCCAAGGCTCAGGTCCAGTCGCTGGACGCCAAGCGCGACTACGACCGGAAGTCGGAGCTGTTCGGCCGGCAGCTCATCGCCAAGAGCGATCTCGACACGGCGCAGGCCACCTACGACGCCGCGATGGCGCAGCTCGACTCGACCCGGGCGCGCGAGCAGGCGCTCTCGTCCGGCATCCAGTCGGCGATCGCCCAGCTCCGCGTCACCCAGGCCATGCTCGAGTCGGCGCGTGCCCAGGTGAAGCAGAAAGACGCGGCGCTCCGGCAGGCCCAGGTCGATCTCGACCACACGACGATCCTGGCGCCCGTGGATGGCGTCGTCGTCTCCCGGCAAGTGGACGTCGGCCAGACCGTCGCCGCGAGCCTCCAGGCCCCGATCCTCTTCACCATCGCTCAGGACCTCACGCGGATGCAGGTCGAGACGAGTGTGGACGAGGCGGACATCGGTCGCATCAAGCTCGACGACCGCGCCACCTTCACGGTCGACGCGTTCCCGGGAGAAACGTTCGCCGGAAGCGTCACGCAGATCCGGAAGGCCGCGCAGATCGTCCAGAACGTGGTCACCTACACCGTGGTCGTGGCCGTCGCGAATCCGACCGGCAGGCTCGTGCCGGGAATGACCGCCAACGTCAAGCTGGTGACTGCCGAGAAGCCGAGTGTCCTGAAGGTGCCGAACGCCGCGCTTCGATTCCGGCCAGCGGGCGCCGAGACGGCGGCGGCGCCCGGCGCGCCCGCGGGCGGCGGTGGTGCGGCGAGCGGTGGGCCGTCCTCGCCGGAGCAGATCCGCGACCGCCTCGTCAAGGAACTGAAGCTCACCGAGGAGCAGCAAAAGAAGCTCGAGCCGATCCTGCAGGAGAGCCGCGAGCAGGTCCGGGCTCTCCAGGGACTCCCCGAGCCGGATCGGCGCGCCCGAGCCCAGAAGATCCGCGAGGCGACGCGCGCGAAGATCCGCGAGATCCTCACCGATCCGCAGAAGGCGCGCTACGACGAGACGGCGAGCGCGTCGGGCGGCGAGGGCCGTCCGGGCATCCAGGGTCGCGTGTGGGTGCTCGGGCCCGATGGCAAGCCCGCGGCCGTCGCGCTCACCCTGGGGCTCAGCGACGGGGCCTCGACGGAGGTGCTGCGCGGCGAGATCAAGGAGGACCAGGAGGTCATCGTCGGGCTCGTCGGCGGCGCCGGGCGCGGGGGCTCTCAGCCCTCGCAGCCGGGAGCGCCTCGCCTCAGGCTCTGACCGTGGCCCCGCCGATCATCGTCACCGAGGCGCTGACGAAGGACTATCACCTCGGGCCTCACACGGTGCACGCGCTCCGCGGTGTCTCGGTCACGATCGAGCGAGGCGAGTTCGTCGCGGTCATGGGCCCTTCGGGCTCGGGCAAGTCCACCTTCATGAACCTCCTGGGGTGTCTCGACACGCCGACGGCCGGGCAATACGTGCTGGACGGCGAGCGTGTCGGCGGACTGTCGCCCGACGAGCTCGCCCGGATCAGGAACGCCAAGATCGGATTCGTCTTCCAGCAGTTCAATCTGCTCCCGCGAACGAGTGCGCTGGAGAACGTCGAGCTTCCCTTGCTCTACGCGGGCCTGGCGTCGCGCCATCGGCGCGCGCGCGCCAGGGCGCGGCTGGAGGCGGTGGGGCTCGCCGATCGCGAGGCGCACCACCCGAGCCAGCTCTCGGGCGGCCAGCAGCAGCGCGTGGCCATCGCGCGGTCGCTCGTCAACGACCCGGCCGTCATCCTGGCCGACGAGCCGACCGGCAACCTCGACACGCGGACGAGCGTAGAGGTGCTGGCGCTCCTGCAGCGCCTCAACCGCGAAGGGCTCACCATCGTCCTCGTCACCCACGAGCTCGACATCGCCGCCTACGCGAGTCGGAGCCTCACCTTCCGCGACGGCCGCCTCAAGACCGACGAGCACGCGACGCAGCCGCGCGACGCCGCGGCGACGCTCGCCGAGCTGCCAGCGGAGGAGGAGGACGCGGCGTGAGCGTGTGGCAGAGCGTCCGCATCGCAGGCCGGGCGCTCCGGGTGAACAAGCTCCGGAGCGCGCTCACGATGCTCGGCATCATCATCGGCGTCGCCGCCGTCATCGCCATGGTCGGCGTCGGCGCCGGCGCCCAGGCGCGAGTCGCGGAGCAGATCCAGAGTCTCGGGTCGAACCTCATCATCGTCCTCTCCGGGAGCGTCACGTCCAGCGGGATCCGCCTCGGGACGGGGAGCCAGCTCACGATCAGCGAGGACGACTCGGCCGCGATCGCGCGCGAGGTCCCGCTCGTGCAGGCGTCCGCCCCCTCGGTGAGAGGCACGGCACAGGTCGTGTACGGCAACCTGAACTGGGCCACGGTCATCCAGGGGGTGACGCCGGATTATTTCGAGGCGCGCGACTGGCCCGTCGTGGACGGCCGCGCCGTCAGCCCCGAGGACGTGGAAGGCGCCACCAAGATCGCGCTCGTGGGCCAGACCACGGCGCTCAACCTCTTCGGCGAGGCCGAGCCGCTCGGTCAGATCATTCGGATCAAGAAGGTGCCCTTCACGGTCGTCGGGGTGCTGGGCCGGAAGGGGCAGAACTCGTGGGGACAGGATCAGGACGACGTGATCCTGATTCCGATCTCCACGGCGAAGAAGAAGGTCCTGGGCGTGAGTCAGGCGAACCCCCGGGCCGTCGGCTCCATCTCGATCAAGGTCCGCCCTGACGAGGACATGGCCGAGGCCGAGAATCAGATCCGTGCGCTCCTGCGTCAGCGCCATCGCCTGCAGCCGTTCCAGGACGACGACTTCTGGCTCCGGAACCTCTCCGAGGTTCTCCAGACCCAGGAGGAGTCGTCCAAGGTGATGACCTATCTGCTCGCCGCGATCGCGTCGGTGTCGCTCCTGGTCGGCGGCATCGGGATCATGAACATCATGCTCGTGTCGGTGACGGAGCGGACGCGCGAGATCGGACTGCGCATGGCGGTCGGGGCGCGCCGGCGCCACATCCTGCTCCAGTTCCTGATCGAGGCGGTCACCCTGTCGCTCATCGGCGGGATCCTCGGCATCGCGCTCGGCCTGGGAGGCTCGCGGGCGATCAGCTATTTCGCCGAGTGGCGCACGCTCGTCAACCCCGAGTCGATCGTGGTGGCCTTCGGGTTTGCGGCCGGCATCGGGATCTTCTTCGGCTTTTATCCCGCGCGCAAAGCGTCGCGGCTCGACCCGATCGAAGCTCTGCGCTACGAGTAGGCCGGGGAGCGGGGCGGTGGCGGGTGCCGCAGGGGGCGTCCGGACCACGCCGCACGCGGTCGCTGCTCCGCTGCGGCTGGGCTCCAGCCGGGCGGGTTGCGCCCGCCGCCGCTGAACGGGAACGGGTCCGGACGCCCCCTGCGGCACCCGCCACCGCCCCGCTCCCCGCCCTTGCGTGTGCGGGCTCGACCGGGGTTTCGATTTTCGGGCGTAGAACCGGACGTTCCCAAAATTCGGCGCGGTGTCGGTCGTTTGCTATCGTCTAGCGACGATGAGTCGTGCTCGCGCTCACCGACCCCGACGCCAGCCCGTCCGGACGTCTCGGCCGCCGAAGAGGGTCCGTGTTCCGCAGAAGACCCGTCCCGTGAAGGTCCGTGTTCCGCCGCCGACTCCGGCCGAGTTGCGCCTGCTCGAGCTCGCGCAGGAGCTCGCCGCGCTCGCGCGTGACCCCGGTGGGAGTCAGACACTCTCCGCCGCGGTGCGGAAGCTCGCCGCCGCGTACGGGCCGTCGGCGCCGCTGCCCCAGGAGGTCTTCCGCGCCTGGGCGCAGAGTCGCAGCGACAAGACGTCCGCGCTCGCCCTCTCGTGGGCTCGCGAGCAGGTGCGTCTGGGGCTCCAGGAGGTCGTCGAGCGGACGACGCGGGGAGCCCGGAGTCGTATCGAGGCCGACGCGGAGACACTCACCTGGCTCCTGCTCGCCGGGTGTGAGGCGATCGCTCAGGAGCCGCCGGCCGCGGGCGCGGATCGCCTGCGAGCGCTGCTCCAGATCATCGGCCACGTCCCCGCCGCCGGCTGAGGCCGTCGAGGACCAGGAACGCGGCGCCGGCGACCAGCGTCACCAGGTTGACCTGCACCGACGCGCGGTGAGCCAGGCCGAAGGCCGCGTCGTCGCGCGTCCGGCGGGCGGTTTCGGCGCGCGGCATGAGGACGGCCGACGCCCAGACGAGCATGGACACCATGACCCCGCAGAGCGCGGTGCCGAGCAGCGGGCGCAGACGCCCCTCCTTGCCCGAGGTCACCTGGATCGCCGAGGCGACGAGCGCGATCGCGCACAGGACCAACCCCCACTGGTAATAGTGCGGGAGCACGGCCGCGACGGCCTGGCCGGCGGTCGCGCGATCGATCGTCCTGAAGACGAGCGGCGCCACCTCGAACGAGAAGAACGTCATGATCCCGAGCCAGGCGGCCACGCAGACGACGGCGAGCGTCCTGAGGAGCCTCATCGCCTGGCGGCCAGCACGCGCTCGGCGAAGATCTCGACCATCCCGGTGGCGGGGAAATCGGCGAAGCCCAGCATCAGGTCGGTGGCACCGGCCGCCGCGTACCGCTCGATGCGCTCCGCGACGGCGTCGGCGGTGCCGACCAGCGCCGTCTCGAGGAGGGCCGCGCTCTTCTCGATCGCCCTCGCGGCGCAGAACCGCCGAAGCTCGTCCTCCACCTCGGCGTCGGTGAGCCCGAGGACCACGTCGAGCTCGATCGAGCGGCGATACTCGCACCAGGGCCGCCCCTCGGCGTCGAGCAGCGTCCGAAGCCGCGACCAGCGCTCGCCGAACGCCGCGGGCGTCAGATACGACGCCTCCCACCCGGCCGCGCGCCGCGCCGCGAGCCCGAGCGCCTCCGGACCCATGGCCGCCAGCCAGATGGGCGGGCCTGGCTTCTGGATCGGGCACGGCGCCAGGCGCGCGCCGCGGAGCGTATAGAAGCGACCCGCGTGATCCACCGGCTCGCCCGTCCAGAGCTTCGCGAGGATCTCGATCGTCTCGGCCGCGAGCGCGATCCGGGTCGACGCGTCGGGATACGGAATCGCGTGACTCCGCCAGGTGGCCGCCGCCGTGGAGTCCTCGGCGCCGACCGCGAGCCTCAGATCGAGTCGACCGCCGGAGAGGTGATCGACGGTCACCGCACGCTTGGCGAGCCACGACGGATGGTGAGACGAGGCGTCGAAACAATACGTGACGGCCGGGCCGAGGCGGGCGCGACGGGTCAGGCCGGCGAGCGCGCCCAGCATCGTCCAGCCGTCGTGCGTCCATCCCCAGAGCCCGTCCCCGTACGTGATGCGGGCGTACCCGAGATCGTCCGCCGTCTGCCAGAAGCGTCGGAGCGCGACGACATCGGTTCCCCAGGTCTGGACACCGACGGAGATCACGCAGGCGAGCATCGCCGACGCTCCGGAGGGAGTCAAGATTGACGGGCCTCGTGGCGGGCGGTAGAGTGCGCGGCGATGCGAGCCAGCCTCTTGGTCGGTGTCGCGGTCGTTCTCGCCGCCGCCTCGTCCCCCGCCCAGACGCCGGTGGAGGCGGCGCGTGCGCTCGTCGCCCGCTATCACGAGGACGCCACGGCGCTCGACCGCGCGCGAGACCTCCTCGACGCGGCGCTCGCCAAGGACCGGCAGGTCGAGACGATGGTGATGCTCTCGTACGTCCAGTTTCTCCTCGGCGACGTTCGCGCGACGACGGACGACGAGAAGCTCGCCGTGTATGATCGGGGCCGGGAGCTCGGCAAGCGCGCGATCGAGCTGGCGCCCAAGAGCCACGACGCCCATCTCTGGTTCGCGATCAACACGGCGCGGTGGGGCGAGACGACGGGCATCCTCCGCTCGCTCTTCCTCCTGCCGACGGTTCGCGAAGAGCTCGGCATCCTGCTCGAGCTCAACCCGCGCTCGGTCCGGGCCCACGTGCTCGCGGGCAACGTGTTCCTGGAGGTGCCCGGATTCGCCGGCGGCGACCGGGCGAAGGCCGAGGAGCACTTCAAGAAGGCGCTCGCGGTCGATCCGCGGTTCACCGGAGCCCGGCTGGACCTCGCCCGCGTCTACATCGCCGAGGCGCGCTACGCCGACGCGCGTCGCGAGCTGCAGCGAGTCGTCAACGAGACGACCCCCACGGTCGTCGCCGACTGGACCGTGAAGGACGCGCCACGCGCCAGAAAGCTGCTCGAGTCCATCAAAGACCGGAAGTAGCGATCGGCGCCGTCATCCGCCGGCTCCGGCGGAGCGCGCCGCGCTGGAATCCGACCGCGCTCGCCGTCGTCGCCGAGCGCGATCGCGACCCGTTCCACGTCCTCATCGCCTGCATCCTGTCGCTGCGTACCCAGGACACGACGACGGGTCCCGCCTCCGAGCGCCTGTTCGCCGCGGCCGCGGCGCCGGAGACCATGGTGAAGCTGGCACGCCGACAGATCGAGCGACTCATCTATCCGGTCGGCTTCTACCGTACGAAGGCGCGCGTCATTCTCGGGATCTGCCGGGACCTGCTCGCGCGATTCGACGGCCGCGTACCCGACACGATCGACGAGCTCCTCACCCTCAACGGCGTCGGACGGAAGACCGCCAACCTGGTCGTGACGATGGGCTACGGCAAGCCCGGCATCTGTGTGGACACCCACGTGCATCGCATCTCGAACCGGCTGGGCTATGTGAAGACCCGGAACCCCGAAGAGACCGAGATGGCGCTCCGGGGAAAGCTGCCCCGCCGCTACTGGATCGGCTACAACGACCTCCTCGTCTCCTTCGGGCAGAACATCTGCGCGCCGATCTCCCCCCGCTGCTCCCTCTGCCCCGTCGCCACCCTCTGCCCCCAAATCGGCGTCAAAACCACCCGCTAACCCCGCCCGCAGGAGCCACGACTGCGCCGAGCGAGCTCGGTCGGTAGGGCCCGGGGAGCCGGGGGG
>DASPZZ010000144.1:0-2047 GCA_035635995.1 Binatia bacterium
CTCGACGCCGGTCGCCGGCGCCGCGGCGGCGGTCGCGGCGCGGAAAGTGCGCGACAAGGCGCGGAAGATCGCCGCCTATCTGCTGGAAGTCGCCGAGGACGACCTGGTATGGGAGCCGGGCAAGTTCACGGTCAAGGGCGCGCCCGGCAAGTCGAAGACCATCCAGGACATCGCCTTTGCGGCCTACACGAACCACCCGCAGGGGATGGAGGCCGGGCTCGAGGCGGTCAGCTACTACGATCCGCCGAACCTCACCTACCCGTTCGGCAGCTACATCTGCGTGGTCGACCTCGACTCGGGCACGGGCGAAGTCAAGGTCCGCCGGTTCGTCGCGATCGACGACTGCGGCAACATCATCAATCCGATGATCGTGCAGGGTCAGGTCCACGGCGGCCTCACCATGGGGCTGGCGCCGGCGCTCTTCGAGGAGATCACGTACGACGAGATCGGCAATATCCAGGGCGGCAGCTTCATCGACTACCTCCTGCCCACCGCCATGGAGACTCCGAAGTGGGAGACCGGCCACACGGTCACGCCCTCCCCGCACCATCCGCTCGGCGCCAAGGGCGTCGGCGAGTCTGCGACCGTGGGCGCGCCGGCGGCCATCGCCAACGCCGTGGTCGATGCCCTGTGGCACCTGGGCGTGCGCCACATCGATATCCCCATCACGCCCGCGAAGGTGTGGAAGCTCCTGCGCGAGAAGGGCGTGACCGAATGAAGGACACGCGCGGGCGTGGCTGACGAGTTGCTGGCGCGGGCGGCCGAGCTCCAGCGCCGCGGGGAGCCGTTCGCGCTGGCCACGGTCGTGCGCTGCGAGGCGCCGACCTCGGCGAAGCCCGGCTCGAAGGCGCTGATTCGTGCGGACGGACGCGTCCACGGATGGGTCGGCGGCGCCTGCGCCGAGCCGGTCGTCGCGCGCGAAGCCCTCGAGGCTCTCCGCGACGGGCGCCCGCGCCTCATTGGTCTCTACGGCGAGGGCGGCCGCGTCGCCAGCCGGGCGGAGGGCATACTCGAGTACAGAATGACGTGCCACAGCGGTGGCACGTTGGAGATCTACGTGGAGCCCTATCTACCCAAGCCCCAGCTCGTGCTCGTCGGCCACGGGCCGGTCGTCGAGACACTCGTGACTCTCGGACAGGCCGCGGATTTCGCGGTCGTCGCGCTCACCCCCGACACCTTGCCGGCCGGGCTCGAGCAGCATCGCCTCACGGAGCACTGTTCGGTAGTCGTGGCCACACACGCGGACTCCGACGAGCAGGTGCTCGAGAGTGTGCTGAGGACCGACGCGAGCTACGTGAGCCTGGTCGCGAGCAGGCGGCGGGCCGCCGTGATCCTCGAGCGACTCGAGAAGCTCGGCGTGCCGGCCGAGCGCCGCGGCCGTCTCAAAGCGCCGGCCGGCCTCGACATCGGCGCGGTGACGCCCGAAGAGATCGCGGTGAGCATTCTCGCCGAGATCATCCAGCATCGGCGGAGCGACAAGACGCATATCGCCGAGGCGGAGCTACCGGCGGCGCCGGTCGCGCGGGTCGAGGCCAAGGATCCGATTTGCGGCATGATGGTGGACAGCGTGACCGCGAAGTTCAGATCGGAGTTCTCGGGACTCGCCGTCTACTTCTGCTGTCGCCACTGCAAGGAGATGTTCGACCAGGATCCGGAGCGGTACCGCGCGACCCTGTCCAACGCCGTCTGAGCCACCCGCGCTCGTCGCCTTCCGCAACCGATGACCGACTCGCCAAGGCGTGACACCCTCCTCAAGGCTCTGCGCGGTCGGAGCTTCCGGCGAGCGATGAGGGCCATCGCCGAGCTGCGAGCGGGCCGCGACCCGACGCTCGTGGACACCATCGCGGGTTTCCAGGCATCCGACGATCAGCGCCGCACGCAATACCTCCTCGCCCGCATCGTGCTCAGCCACGGCGTGCGCGGCCTGGTGAACGAGTGGGCCACGCTTACCGATCCAATGTGGCGGACGGAGCTCGTCTCCGAGATCGAGCAAGCGCTCGATCTCTGGACCGACGAGGCCACCGTGGATCTGATCCTGACGGCGCTC
>DASPZZ010000145.1:0-13134 GCA_035635995.1 Binatia bacterium
GACGACGACGCAGGCGCTCGCCGGCGCCGAGCTCGTCGTCAACATCAACGGCTCGCCGTACCACGCCGGCAAGGCGCGCTTCCGCGAGCAGATGGTCTCGACCCGCGCGGTCGACGACCTCGTGTGCGTGGCCTACGTCAATATGGTGGGCGGTCAGGACGAGCTGGTGTTCGACGGCGCGAGCATGATCGTCAACGAGCACGGCGAGTGCGTCGCGCGCGGGCGGATGTTCGAGGAAGACCTGGTCGTCGCCGACCTCGACCTCGAAGCCGTCTTCCGGGCGCGGCTGCACGACTCGCGGCGGCGCAAGGAGAAGCTCAGGGTTCGGGAGGCGGCGACCCGCATCTCGCTGCCGGCGCTCCCGGCGCCCGACGCGCCCCCGCTGCCGCCCCGCGAGGTGGCAACGCTCTCGCAGGTCGAGGAGGTGTTCGGGGCGCTGGTCCTCGGGACGCGCGACTACGTGCGGAAGAACGGGTTCAAGCGCGTCGTGATCGGCCTCTCGGGCGGGATCGACTCGTCGCTGGTCGCCGCGGTCGCGGTCGAGGCGCTCGGCCGGGAGAACGTGGCGGGCGTCGGGATGCCGTCCGCGTACTCGTCGACGGGAACGCGGCGCGATGCGCAGCGGTTGGCCAAGCACCTCGGCATCGAGTTCCTCACGATTCCGATCACGCCGCTCCTCAACGCGTACAAGCGATCGCTGGCGAAGGCGTTCAAGGGGATGAAGGAGGACGTCACCGAGGAGAACGTCCAGGCCCGCATCCGGGGCAACCTCCTCATGGCGCTGTCGAACAAGTTCGGCTGGCTCGTGCTCACGACGGGCAACAAGAGCGAGTACAGCGTCGGCTACACGACGCTCTACGGCGACATGGCCGGCGGCTTCGCGGTCATCAAGGACGTCCCGAAGATGCTCGTCTACGACGTCGCGCGCCACGTCAACGCGCGCGCCGGCCGGGCGATCATTCCGGAGACCGTGTTCACGCGGGCGCCGTCGGCCGAGCTGCGCCCCGATCAGACCGACCAGGACACGCTGCCGCCCTACGCCGAGCTCGACCGCATTCTCGCGGGGTACGTCGAAGAGGACCGGGGCGTGAACGACCTCATCGCCCGCGGGTTCCCGGCCGACACGGTGCGCCGCGTCGTCTCGATGGTGGACACCAACGAGTACAAGCGGCGCCAGGCCCCGATCGGCGTCAAGATCACGCCCCGCGCCTTCGGGCGCGACTGGCGCCCGCCGATCGTCAACCGCTTCCGCGAACGCTAGTACTTCACGGAGCCGGTCGTCGACCGCGGGCCTCGCAACGTCCGGTATATATCCCCGGTCTACGTAGCCCGGCTCGAAGCAACAGCGAGCGGGACAACTCCCGCATGAACCCGTCGGCAGTCAGACCGACCGCGGCCCGCCGTCCGCGGTCGCCTGCCGCGGGTTATGCGGAGCGTTAACCGGATTCTTCGGGACCGACTGGGCTGGTGGCCCCTCATGTCACCGCAGGCGCGTGTACTTCACGACGCGGCGGGGACGCCCCCAGGCGCCCGGCCGCACGACGTAGAGATCGCCCCGCGAGTCGCCCCAGATGCCGTGGCACGAGCGGAAGCTCGGATCGCCCCACTGGGCCAGCCGCTCGCCGTCGAGAGTCAGGACGCTGACCAGCCCGCCGTTGTGCTCGGGGATGTAGACGATGTCGTCGGCGTCCACGTAGAAGGCCGCCGGACCGATGAGCTTGCCGGGCCAGACGTGGAGGAACTTGCCCGCCTGGTCGAACACCTGCACGCGGTCGTTCTCCCGGTCGCACACCAGGACGCGCCCGCGCCGGTCGATCCACACCCCGTGCGGCAGGTTGAACTGCCCCGGACCCGTGCCCGGCTCGCCCCACGAAAAGAGATAGGTGCCGTCGGCGGCGAACTTGTGCACCCGGGCGTTGCCGTAGCCGTCGGTCATGAACATCTCGCCGGCCGGCGTCAGCGCGATGTCCGTCGGCAGGTTGAAGGGGCCGCCGCCGTGCGTGACGTTCCGGTAGGCGCTCGAGTTGAAATCCTTGGGGTCCACGCCGGTGTCCGAGCGATGGCCGCGGGTGCCGATCGTCCGGAGTAGCGTTCCGGCGCTGGTATAGAGCAGCATCTGCCCGTGATCGCGGTCCACGATCCAGAGGTTGTCGTGCTCGTCGGCACGGATCGTGTGGGGAAAGGCGAAGAGCCCGGCGCCCCAGGACGAAAGGTAGTTCCCCTCGCGGTCGAAGACGACGATCGGGTGATCGGGCGTGCGGTTGAAGCAGTAGACGCGATCGCGCGAGTCGACCGTCACGGCCGCCGCGGGCATCGCCCAGTCGGCCGGAAGCTTGGCCCAGTCGTCATCGACTTCGTACGTGTACGTGCCGTTACCGACGATGGTGCTCAACTGGTGACTCCTTCCATCTGGAGCGCGTAGAGTCGGCGATAGAGCCCGTCGCGCGCCAGCAGCTCGTCGTGGCGTCCGACCTCCGCGATGCGGCCTTCGTGTACGACCACGATGCGGTCGGCGTTGCGCACCGTCGCGAGGCGGTGCGCGATGACCAGGACTGTCCGTCCCCGCATCAGCTCGGCGAGCGCCTGCTGGATCATGAACTCGCTCTCGGCGTCCAGATCCGAGGTCGCCTCGTCGAGGATGAGGATCGGCGGATTCTTCAAGAACGCGCGCGCGATCGCGATGCGCTGGCGCTGGCCGCCCGAGAGCCGCACGCCCCGCTCGCCCACGAGGGTCTCGTAGCCTTTGGGGCAGCCGGCGATGAACTCCTCGGCGTGCGCCTGACGAGCGGCGCGGACGATGTCCTCGAAGGGCGCGCCCGGCCGCCCGTACGCGATGTTGTAGAGGATCGAGTCGCTGAAGAGGAACGTCTCCTGCGTGACGATCCCGATCAGGGCACGGAGCGAGGCCTGGGTGACGTCGCGCAGGTCGTGGCCGTCCAGCGTGATCCGCCCGGCGCTCACGTCGTGGAAGCGCGGCAGCAGGTCCATGAGGGTGGACTTGCCGGCGCCGCTCATGCCCACGAACGCGACGACCTCGCCCCGGGCGACGGTCAGGGCGATATCGCGGAGCGTGAGCTCCTCGGAGTCCGTGTGCCGGAAGCTGACCTGCTCGAACGCGAGCGCGTGTCGGAACGCCTCGAGCGCGACGGCGTCCCGGCGATCGGCGATCGCGGGCGGCAGGTCGAGGATCTCGAAGACGCGCTCGACCGACGAGGTCGACTGCTGCACCGTGTTGACGATCCGGGAGAGCTGCCGGACCGGTCCGTAGAGCAGAGCGACCGCGGCCGTGAACGAGAAGAAATCGCCGGGCGTGATCGCCCCGGCGATGACCTGGTGGCCGCCGTACCAGAGGGCGCCCATGATGCCGAAGGCGGCCAGGATCTCCATGAGGGGGTCGGTGGCCTCGTCGGTCCGGTGGTCCTTCAGCGAGAGGGCGAGCAGGCCGCGGTTGACATGATCGAAGCGCTCCACCTCGTGCGCCTCGCGGCCGAAGGCCTTGACGATCTTCGTCCCCGAGAACACCTCGTGCAGGAGCACGTTCAACTCGGCGACCTTCTGCTGCGACCGCTTGTTGATGCGGTACAGCCGGCGGCCGATGGCGCGCACCGCCACCCCGACGAAGGGGAAGACCACGAGCGCGATCAGGGCCAGCCGCCAGTCCCGCGCGAACATGACCGCGGCGAGCGCCACGATCATCACGATCTGCCTGATCGTCATCACCAGGACGGTCGAGGACAGGCGCGCCAGCCGGTTCACGTCGGTCACGACGCGCGACATCAGCTCGGCCGTATGGCGGCTCGTGAAGAACGACAGCGGCATCTGCTGGATGTGCGTGTAGAGGTCCCGGCGGAGCGTCGCGATCACACGCTCGCCGACCGCCGCCATCAGGTAGGACTGGCCGTAGCGGGCCAGCCCCTTGCATACGTACACGCCGAGGAACAGCGGCGGGATGAGCTTCAGCATCGCCACGTCGCGACGGATGAAGACCTCGTCCATGGCGGGCTTCACGAGCCACGCGATCGCGCCTTCCATCGCGGCGACCACGATCGCGAGCGCGGAGCCGGTGAGCAGCGTCGGCACGTGCGGCCTGAGATAGCCGATCAGGCGCCGGTAGAGCGCGGTCGGGAGGCTCACGCCGGCTTCTCGAGCAGTCGCCGGTAGAGCGCCTCGGTCGCGTCGAGCTTGGCGCGGAGCGAGAAGTGGGCGTCCACGCGCTTGCGTCCCGCGCGCGCCATCGCCTGGGCCCACGTCGGGTTCTCGAGCACGCGCTGGAGGGCGGCGGCGAGCGCGTCGGGATCGCGCGGGGGCACGAGCAGGCCGGTCTCGCCGTCGCTCACGAGCTCGGGCATGCCGGCCAGCGCCGTGGCGACGACGGGGCGCTCGCAGGCCAGCGCCTCGCGGATCGAGCCGGTCAGCCCGGCGCCCGCGTACGAGGCGTCGACCACCACGTCGGAGGCGGCCAGGATCTGCGGGACGTCCTCGCGGTGGCCCAGGACGAGCACCCGGTCGCCGAGCCAGCGCTGGCGCGCGCGATCGGCGACCTCGGCGACGCGCGGCGGCGGTGCCCCGACGAAGAGCAGGCGCGCGCGCGGCGCGAACGCCGCGACCCGGCTCATGGCCTCGAGAACGTCGCGCCAGCCTCGCCAGGAGCGCACGCCGATCTGGGTGATCAGGAAGTGCTCGGCGGTGAGGCCGAGCTCGCGCCGGATCGCGCCGCCGTCGAGGCCGGGATGGAACCGCTCGACGTCGGTCCCGGAGTAGATCACTTCGATCTTGTCCGCCGCCACGCCGGTGGCGACGAGGTCGCGCTTGATCGACTCGCAGACCGCGACGATCGCGTGCACGCGCCGACTCGTGTAGCCGAGGCGGCGCGACCGGGGGACCCGGAAGCTGACGCCGCGATTCAGGACGAGCCGCGGGCGCGTCCCCAGGAGCCCCGCCAGCAGCGCCAGGGTACGGGCGCGCCCCTTGTGCGCGTGCGCCACCTGGATGTCGCGGGCGCGGATCACCGCCGCGATGCGCCACGCCGCGCGGATGTCCCACGCGCGCCGCATGGGAATCGCGACGTGCCCGACGCCGGCCGCGCCCAGCCGCTCGGCCCAGAGCTGGCTCGGCGGCGTCGCCACGGTGACGGCGTGGCCGCGGGCCGCGAGACCGATCGCGAGGTCGCGCAGCTGCATCGCCGCGCCGGTGAAGTAATCCGCTTTCGGGTACAGCTGAAGGATCTGCAGGGGCATCAGGCGTCGAAGAACGCGCGCACCGCGGCGACCACCCGCTCGATCTCCTCGTCCGTGTGGTCGGCCGACATCGGCAGCGTGAGGATCTCGTCGACGAGCCGCTCCGTCCGCGGGAGCGGCGGCGGCGCGAAGTGCTCGACCGCGGGCTGGCGATGCGTCGGGACCGGATAGTGGATCCCGGTCTGGATCCCCCGAGCCTTGAGGTACGCGGCCAGCTCGGCGCGGCGGGGCGTGCGCACCACGAAGAGGTGGTACACGTGGCGCGCGTGCGCGCGCACCTCGGGCAGGACGAGCGGCAGGCCCGCGAGCCCGCGCGCGTACCGGAGCGCGAGGGCGCGACGGCGGTCGTTCATCGCGTCGAGCCGCGGCAGCAGCACGCGCAGCGCGGACGCCTGCAGCTCGTTGAAGCGCAGGTTGAAGCCGAGCTCGGCGTGCACGTTCTTGTCGAGTCGGCCGTGGTCCCGCAGCCGGCGGCAGCGGGCGGCGATCTCATCGTCGCCGGTGAGAACGGCGCCGCCGTCGCCCATGCCGGGCAGGTTCTTCGACGGATAGAAGGAGAAGACGGCGGCGCGGCCGAAGCTGCCGACTCGGCGCCCGTTCCACTCGGCCCCCTGCGCCTGCGCGCAGTCCTCGAGGAGCCAGAGGCCCAGGCGTGAGGCGAGCTCCTGGACCGCCGTCAGGTCCGCCGGCTGGCCGTACAGGTGGACCGGCACGACGCCGACCGTCCGGGGCGTCGCCTTCGCCTCGGCGTCGCCGGCATCCAGCGTGTAGAACTCGTCCGCGTCCACGAACACGGGCGTCGCCTCCGCCAGGCAGATCGCCTCGACGGTGGGAAACGCCGTGTGCGACGGCACCAGGATCTCGTCGCCCGCCTTGACGCCGAGCGCGCGAAGCCCGAGCCAGAGCGCGGCGGTGGCCGAGCTGGTCAGCACGGCGTGCTTCACGCCGGTGGCACTCGCCAGCTCGGCCTCGAGCTGGCGGCACTGCGGGCCCAGAACGTACTGGCGCGAATCGATGGCGGCCAGCACCGCCCGCTTGATGTCCTCGTCGACCGGCGGGCGCGACAGCGGGATGAACGTCACGGAGTCTCCCCGGACAGGCGGTCGTACCGGCCGCGGAAGTAGACCAGCGGCACCCCCGCGCCCAATTGAGCGCGTTCCACCCGCCCGACGAAGATCGTGTGGTCGCCTTCGAGGTGGACGTTGACGGTTGCGCACTCGAGCTGGGCGAGGGCGTTGTGAAGGAGCGGCAGGCCGAGCGGGCTCAGCGTGAACGGCACGCCGTCGAACTTGTTCTCGATCTTCGTGGTCGCGAACCGGCGCGACACGGCCTCCTGGTCGTGGCACAGGATGTTGACGGCGAACATCTTGCCCGCGGCCAGCGCCGGATAGCTCTGTGCCTTGTGGTCCACGCACACGAGGATGAGCGGCGGCTCGAGCGAGACCGAGGTGAAGGCACTCGCCGTGAGACCGGTCGGTCGACCGTCGCCGTCGCAGACCGTGATGACGGTGACGCCGGAGGCGAAATGGCCGAGGGTCTGGCGGAATTCGTCCGGAGAGATCACCCGCTTTTTGTAGCAGGTCAGTGGTGAGAATGCAAGGTTCCGCGCATAGATAGCGGGGATCCGGGCGAGCCCGTTGAAAGCGTCCCGCGCTCCTGTATAGTCGCCCATATGGTCACTCAGGACGCCGTGCTCGATGCGCTGCGAGGGGTCAAGGATCCGGAAGCGCAAAAGGATATCGTCTCGCTCGGTCTCATCCGCGACCTGGCCATCGCCGAATCGCAGGTCAGCTTCACCCTCGCCTTCACGACTCAGTCGCCGGCCTCGAAGGCCACCATGCACAGCATGGCCTCGCGAGCGGTGGGCCGCGTCCCTGGCGTGTCGAAGGTGCAGGTCAAGATGGGTGGCGGGCAGCCCGCGCAGGCCGCGCCGGCGGCGCCTCACGCCCACTCGCACGGCCCATCCAAGTCCGAGGAGCTCATCCCCGAGGTGAAGCGGACGATCGCGGTGTCGTCGGGCAAGGGGGGCGTCGGCAAGTCGACGGTCACCGTGAACCTCGCGATGGCCCTGCGCCAGTCGGGTGCCGCGGTCGGCATCATCGACTCCGACGTGTACGGCCCCGACATCCCGCTCATGCTGGGCTCGCGCGGGCGCCCGGGGATGTTCGAGAACCGGATCATCCCGGTCGAGGCGCACGGCATGAAGATGATGTCGATCGGGCTGCTCGTGAACGACCGGGAGCCGCTCGTCTGGCGCGGCCCCATGATCCACTCCTTCATCCAGCAGATGCTGAAGGACGTCGTGTGGGGCGCCCTGGACTACCTCGTCTTCGACATGCCGCCCGGGACCGGCGACGCGCAGATCTCGCTCTCGCAGGTCATCCCGCTGTCCGGCGTCGTGATGGTGACGACCCCGCAGGAGGTCGCGCTGCTCGACGTGCGCAAGGCGATCGGGATGTTCCAGAAGCTCAACGTGCCGATCCTCGGCGTCGTCGAGAACATGAGCTACTTCGTGGCGCCGGACACCGGCGCGCGTTACCCGATCTTCGGTGAAGGCGGCGGGCGGCGGCTCGCCGACGAGTACGGCGTGCCGCTGCTGGCGCAGGTCCCGCTCGATCCGGCGACCCGGCTCGCCGGCGACGAGGGGACCCCGATCACGCTTCGCGAACCCGACTCGATGCAGGCGCGCACCTTCCGCGAGCTGGCCGCGGCCGTGCGGCTGCGCCTGGAGGAGCTCGCCGCGCTCCGGCCGCTGCCGAAGATCGGCTGATCGAGCCCGAGGGGACCGCGCCGCCGTGCCGCCGTTGACCCTGCCCATCTTCCCGCTGCCCGATGTGACGTTCTTCCCGCACACGCTGTTGCCGCTGCACGTCTTCGAGGCCCGCTACCGCGCGATGGTGACGGACGCGCTGGCGCGCGACCGGCGACTCGCGGTCGTGAAGCTCAAGCCCGGCTTCGAGGCGAGCTACGCCGGCAAGCCGGCGGTGCACGCGGTGGCAGGGGCCGGCGAGATCGTGAGCTGGGAGCGGCTGGCCACGGGCCGCTACAACATCCTCGTGAAGGGCGAGTGGCGCGTCCGGATCGAGAGCGAGCGGCCGAGCGACACCCTCTATCGGATCGTCACCGCCCAGCCGCTCGACGAGGTTGCGCCGACGACGGACGCGGCGGCGGCGCTGGCCCGCATTCGTGACGCGTGCGGCCGCCTGCTGCAGGCACTCGACCGTCCGCCCGATCTGCTGGACACCGCACTGGCGTCGGGCCAGCTGCCCGGCGTGATCGCCGACCGCATCGCCGCGGCGGTGGTGCCCGACGCCGGGCTCCGCCAGGAGCTGCTCGAGACGCTCGACGTCTCGCGCCGCCTCGAGCGCCTCGGCCTGGCGCTCGAGCAGCTCGTGAACGAGCTCCGTCGAGGTCGCGAGTGAGGGGCGCGCTCGTCGTCGTGCTCCTGGCGCTCGCCGCCGTGGCGTCGGCGGTGGACGCGGCGCAATGGGCGTGGCTGGGGGTGCGCATCCGCGATCTGTCCGAGCAGGAAATGGACGAGATCTCCTCGCGGCACGGGATGCGTGAGGGCTTCGGGGTGTTCATCGTCGAGGTGATGGAGGGGACCCCGGCCGAGACGGCGGGGCTCAAGAACGGCGACCTTGTCGTGGCCTTCGAAGAGCGCCCCGTGACCGAGACGCGGGTCCTGCAACGCCTCATCGCCTCGTCGGGGCCCGGGCGGGACGTGCGGTTGACGGTGCTCCGGGCCGAGGGCCGGCGGCGCCTGGACGTCCGCCTCGCGGCGATGCCGCGTCCGGTGCTCGGGGAACGGATCGGGGCGGAGTTCGGTTTTGTCGTGCGGGAGGCCGAACCCGGCGGGTCCACCGTCCTCGCGATCTCCGTGGTCGTGCGAAAGAGCTCGGCGGAGCGGGCGGGGCTCGAGGCGGGTGACGTGATCCTCCAGGTCAACGATCAGGAGGTCGCGACGCGCGAGGCGCTCCGTGAGGCGCTGGCCGACGCGAGCCTCGAGATGGCGCTGCGGCTGACGGTCCGGCGGGGCGGCAGCCGTCTACCCCTGGTCCTGAAGGCGCCGGGCTCCTGACGGGCGCTTCTTTGTTGACAGGTCGCGCACGGCTCGCATAGCTTGGGGGCGGTGGTCCGACCACGCAGCGCTCTTGTGTCCCGTCCCCGGATGATTCACCGGCTACGGCCGTGCACTCCAAGCCATCGATTCGGAGGAGGTGCTCTATGAACGATCCGCAAACGATCACCGAGACCCCACGCCGGAAGTTCCTCAGGGGTGCGGCTCTGGCGGCAACGGGCGCGGCGACGCTCGGCTTTCCGATGGTCGCCAAGGCTCAAGGCCCGATCACGATGCGCTGGCAGAGCACCTGGCCGCAGAGGGACATCTTCCACGAGTACGCGCTCGACTACGCCAAGAAGGTCAACGACATGACGGGCGGCGACCTCAAGATCGAGGTGCTGCCGGCGGGCGCCGTCGTGCCGGCCTTCGGCCTGCTCGACGCCGTGTCGAAGGGGACACTCGACGGCGGCCACGGCGTGCTCGTGTACCACTACGGCAAGCAGACCGCGCTCGCGCTGTGGGGCTCGGGACCGGCCTTCGGCATGGACGCCAACATGCTGCTGTCCTGGCACAAGTACGGCGGCGGCAAGCAGCTTCTCAACAAGCTCTATGCGTCCATCGGCGCCAACGTCGTGTCGTTCCCGTACGGGCCGATGGCGACCCAGCCGCTCGGCTGGTACAAGAAGCAGATCACGAAGGCCGACGACTTCAAGGGCCTCAAGTTCCGCACCGTCGGCATCTCGATCGACGTCTTCCAGGGCATGGGCGCGGCGGTCAACGCGCTGCCCGGCGGCGAGATCGTTCCGGCCCTGGACCGCGGGCTCATCGACGCCGCCGAGTTCAACAACGCGACGTCCGACCGCATCCTCGGCTTCGCCGACGTGTCGAAGATCTGCATGCTGCAGAGCTATCACCAGAACGCCGAGCAGCTCGAGATCACGTTCAACAAGACGAAGTTCGACGCGCTGCCCGACAAGATGAAGGCCATCATCGAGAACGCGGTGGAAGCCGCCTCGGCCGACATGTCGTGGAAGTCCGTCGACCGCTACTCGAAGGACTACATCGAGCTGCAGGCCAAGGACAAGGTCAGGTTCTTCATCACGCCGGCCTCCGTCCTCCAGAAGCAGCTCGAGATCTACGACACCGTCGCGGACAAGAAGTCGACGGACAACCCGATGTTCAAGGAAATCCTGGAGTCGCAGAAGGCGTTTGCCGCCCGCGCGGTGAAGTGGGACCTCGACACCAACGTCAGCCGGCGCATGGCCTACAACCACTACTTCGGCAAGCCGGTGCCCAAGAAGAGCTAGGTGCTCGTGACCGAACCCCAGCCGACCAGCCATCCGGCGTTCGCCGGGTGGCTGGCCTTTTTCGCTCCCTGATGGACTCTCGGCGCCTGATTCGCACCGTCGATCTGGTCAGCTACTGGACCGGTAAAGCCTCCGCGTGGCTGATCATGGCCCTGACGTTCGTCGTCTCCATCGAGGTCTTCAAGCGCTACATCCTCAACGCGCCGACCGCGTGGATCTTCGACTTCAACAGCATGCTGTACGGCACGCTGTTCATGATGTGCGGCGCCTACACCCTCGCGGCGGGGGGCCACGTGCGCGCCGACTTCGTCTACATCTACCTGAAGCCGCGCGGCCAGGCGGCGCTCGATCTGATCCTTTATTTCCTGTTCTTCATTCCGGGCATCCTGGGGCTGATCTATGCGGGCTACGACTACGCGGCGCTCTCCTGGCGGATCGGTGAGCACTCGACGGTGACCGCCGAAGGCCCGCCCGTCTACCACTTCAAGACCGTGATCCCCCTCGCCGGCGCGCTGGTCATGCTCCAGGGGCTGGGTGAGATCGTCCGCTGCATCGCGTGTCTGCGCACCGGCGTCTGGCCGCCACGCCTCGAAGACGTCGAGGAGATCGACGTCATCGAGACGCAGCTCGCGCGCAGCGAGTTCGTGGACGAGGAGTCACGGCGCGCGGCGATGGAAGGCGCGCACGCGATCGACGAAGCGGCCCGTCACCGCACCGTGGTGGACGAGACCGAGCGCCCGAGCCGGACGCCGTGAGCGATCCCTACCTCGGCCTCACCATGCTCGGCCTCATCGTGGTGGCGATCATGATGGGCTTTCCGACCGCGTTCACCCTGATGGGCCTCGGGATGATCTTCGGCTACATCGCGTTCTGGGACCCGGTCCAGCACTGGTGGCAGAACCGGGCCTTCGACCTGATCGTGCAGCGAACGTACGGCGTGATGACGAACGACACGCTCTTGTCGATCCCGCTGTTCGTGTTCATGGGCTACATCATGGAGCGGGCGGCGCTGGTCGACCGCATGTTCCACAGCGTGCAGCTGGCGTTCCGGCGCGTCCCGGCGTCGCTGGCGGTGACCACGCTCCTCGTATGCGCGTTCTGGGGTATCGCCTCCGGTATCGTCGGGGCCGTCGTCGTCCTCATGGGCGTGATCGCGATGCGGCCGATGCTGAACGCGGGCTACGACGTGAAGCTGGCGTCCGGGGCGATCACGGCGGGCGGGACGCTCGGTATCCTCATCCCGCCGTCGGTCATGCTGATCGTCTACGCGGCGGTGGCGGGACAGTCCATCGTCAAGCTCTACGCCGCCGCGATGCTGCCGGGCTTCTTTCTCACCTTCCTCTATCTCGTCTACATCCTCGGCTGGGCGATCATCAACCCGAAGATCGCGCCCAGGCTCCCGCCCGATCAGTACCGCGTCGCCGTGCCGGAGTATCTCCAGCGACTCCAGGGACGCCGGGTCGGGAGCGTCGTGCCGGGGCTCATCGCCGCTGCCTTCCGACCCAGTGCGGTGCGGGGCGCCCGGGCCGAGGACGGCCGCCCGGCGGGCTACGGCGTCATCGCCAAGAGCCTGCTCGTCGTGTCGGTGCCGGTGCTCCTGACGATCGGAACGTTCGGCGCGACGTGGTGGTACGTCGTCATCTACAACGCGCCGGAGGCGGTCGCGACGGCGACCGCGCCGCCCAAGCCCGCCGCGGTCGCGGCGGCGCCGACCGTGGCACCGGCGCCGGCCGACGACAAGCCGCGGGAAGTGGGCCTGGCCGGAGAGGCGACGGACACCGACAGCGCCGCCAACCCGGATGGGCCGCCCCAGGAAGTGACCTCGTTCGCCGAACGGACGACGTCGGCCACGGGCAAGATTCCCGCGCACTTCTACGCCTGGTTCTGGGGCCTCGCCGGCGTCGCCATCCTCCTGCTCCTCGTCTACTTCTGGCGAATGGACGGCGAGCAGCTCGAGATCTTGAAGGAGCTGTGCGCGTCGGTGGTCCCGCTCGGCGTGCTCACCGTCATCGTGCTGGCGGTGATCCTGTTCGGCATCTGCACCGCGACCGAATCGGCCGCGATCGGCGCACTCGGGGCGCTGTACCTCGCGGTGATGGCGCGCTATCTACGCCCGGTCCTGTGGTGGAGCCTGGTCGGCCTGATCATCGGTATCGCGCTCGGGTGGTACGAGGGTGAGGACCTCGCGTCGCTGCTCGTGGCGGGCTCGATCGGCGGGACGCTCCTGGGCACCGTCGCGCCGGGGCTCTGGTATCTCAGGACCTCGCCGGAGCTCAGGCGCAACTTGAAGGAGTCGACGTTCCTCACGGCGAAGACGACGGCGATGGTGTGCTGGCTCTTCGTCGGCTCGGCGCTGTTCTCCGCGGTGTTCGCGTTGCACGGCGGGCAGGGACTGATCGAGCGGTGGGTGCTGTCGATGAACCTGTCGCCGCTGGGCTTCCAGCTCACGGCGCAGGTGATCATCTTCCTGCTCGGCTGGCCGCTCGAGTGGACCGAGATCATCGTGATCTTCTGCCCGATCTTCATT
>DASPZZ010000146.1:0-5012 GCA_035635995.1 Binatia bacterium
GATGATTCCCAGCAGCGTGGACTTACCACAGCCCGATGGCCCGACCAGGGTGACGAGCTCGCCCCGCTCGACCCTGAACGTGATATCCCTGAGCGCCTCGACCGGGCCGGAGTCGGCACGGTACGTCATCCCGACCCCGTCGAGCGCGATCAACGCTTCGGCGGCTCGACCTTGGTCAGGAACTCGTTGGTGAACACCTCGTCGCAGCCGACCTTTCGGGGCATGTCGGGCATGTAGCCGTTGATCAGCTCCACGGTTCGGCACATCTTGGCGCGGTCCATCCAGCCGATACCGTTCTTCGCGTAGCGCTCCGTCTTCATGAGCTCGAGCCCGAGCATCAGGTTCGGCTCGATGAGGGCGAGGTCGATGTCGGGCACGCGTTTCTTGAAGATCTCGAGCGCCGCCTTCGGATTGTCCATCACGTCGCGCCAGCCCTGGTAGGACGCCGCCACGAAGTCGCGCAGGACCTTCGGCCGCTCGTTGATGGTCTTCTCGCTGGCCACGACGGCCATCGAGTACGTGTCGAAGCCGAACTGGCTCCACGGCATCCGCACGAGATTCTCCGCGCCGACCGCCTTCTCCCAGAACGGCTGCCCCGTCGTGTAGTCGGGGACCGCGTCGGCGCGCTTCTCGGCGAGCGCGACGAACTTCGCGGCCGGCTCGATGTTGACCCACTTCACCCGGGCCTCGTCGACGCCGTTGAGCTTGGCGAACGCGGGGAAGAGCTGGCGCTGCGCGTCGCCGGGCGGCGCGGCCAGCGTCTTGCCCTCGAGGTCCTTCGGCTTCGTGATGCCGGTGTCCCGTCGCGTCCAGATGTTCAACGGCGTGTTGTCGAAGACGGCGCCCACGACCCTGATCTTCGCCCCCTGCGCGATGCGCGGGATGACGACGACCGTGTCGGCCAGGCCGAGGTCGGCGCGGCCGGTGTCCACCTTGGCCATCGAGTCGCCCGAGCCCTTGGAGTTCTGCAGCTCGACCTCGAGGCCCCTGGCGCGGTAGTAGCCCCGGTCGAGCGCGACCCAGTACGCGGCGTGGTCGCCCACCGCGAACCAGTTCAGCGCGAACACGACCTTCTGCGCCGGCTGGGCCTGGGACGCGCCGAGCCACGCGGCGACGACCAGGAGCGTGGACACGATCAGGAGCCCGATCCGCGGCACATGCATGGTTGTTCCCTCCTGGCGGCGGGGCGGCCGCCTCAGGTCGTGTCGGCCCAGGGGGCCCACCAGTGGGCCGCGAGGCACACCGCGCCGTAGAGCGCCAGACCGATGATCGAGATCCAGAGCAGCGCGGCGAACGCCACCGGCGTGTTGAGATTCGTCTGCGCGTTGACGATGACCATGCCCAGACCCGCCTGCGAGGCGACGAACTCGCCGACGATCGCGCCGACGACCGCCGCGGTCGCCGTGATCTTCAGCGCCGAGAGCACGTACGGGAGCGCGTTCGGCAGGCGGATCTTCAAGAACACCTTCCACGTGGGGGCGCCGAACACGCGTCCGAGGTCGAGCAGCTCGTCGTCGACCTGGGTGAGGCCGACCGCGGTGTTGATCACCACCGGGAAGAAGCCGATGAGCGCGGCGATGAGGACGTTCGGCACGATGCCGTAGCCGAGCCAGAGCAAGAACAGCGGCGCGACCGCGACCTTGGGCAGCGTGTTCACGAACACGAGGAAGGGCACGAGCGCCCGGGCGATCGTCGGCGACCACGCGATCGCGACGCCGAGCGCCACGCCGGCGGCGCCGGCCAGGACGAAGCCGCCCAGGATCTCGAGCGTCGTCACCCAGAGGTGCGTGTACCACGGGATCGAGAAGTTCAGCGCCGCGCGGACGACGGCCGCGGGGCCGGGCAGGAGGTACTCGCGGACGTTCAAGACGGGCGGCACCAGCTGCCAGATCAGGAGCAACGCGGCGAAGAGCAGGAGCGAGGGCACGTGACGCTGGAGGGCCCGGACCTTCACGGCGCGCTCATCATACAGCGCGGCTCGTGTGCTACGCTACGACCCGTGCGCTGGCTGGTTGTCCTCCCCTTTGAACGGCCCGGGCTCATGGGGATGGACTTCGCCGACGAGCTGCGCGACCTCGGCCACGACGTCCAGACGTTCGAGTACCGCAAGGACAACGCGCTCTACAAGAACCGCGGCACGAAGACCGCGTACCAGGCTCTCATCCTGAGATCTCTCGAGCGCGCGTGCCTGGCCTGGCGTCCGAGCCTCGTCCTCGTCATCAAGGGCGGGCCCATCACCGCCGGGCTGATCGCCCGCGTGAAGCGGAAGCTCGACGCGCTCTTCCTCAACTTTTTTCCCGACAATCCGCTCTGGATGCTGCCCTTCGAGGCGATCGAGGCGTATGACCTCTTCTTCACCAAGGAGCGCTACGCGATGCGGAGCCTCGAGCAGGTCGGCCTCCGGAACCTCGCGTACCTGCCGATGTACTGTGTCCCGTCGGCGCATCATCCGGTGACGCCGACGTCGGACGAGGCCGGGCGCTACGGCGCGCAGATCTCGTTCGTCGGCAACCGCTACCCCTATCGCGAGCGTTTCGTGCGGGCGTTGCGGGACTACCCCCTCAGGCTCTGGGGCAGCGGCTGGACCACCGCGGAGGACCCGGTCATCCGCGCGATCGCGGGACCGCCGGTGGTCGGGCACGAGAAGCTGCTCGTGTACGCGGCCTCCACCCTGTCGCTCAACCACCATCACCCGATGAACGACATCGTCGGGGTGAACACCCGGACCTTCGAGCTGGCGGCGGCCGGCGCCTGCCAGGTGGTGGATCTCAAGGAGGACCTCCTCGATCTCTTCAAGCCCGGCGAGGAGATCGTCGGCTATCGCGACCTCGGCGAGCTGCGCCGCCAGCTCGATCTCCATCTCGAGCACCCCGACGAGGCCCGCGCGATCGGCGAGAACGCGCGCCGCCGCGCGCTCGCCGAACACACGCTGCGCCATCGCATCGAGGAAATGCTCGCGGTGGTCGAGGAGCGCTTCGGGAGACGAACGTGACCGACTCGCTGGCGGAGCACCTCACCTGCATCGATTGCGGCGCGACCTACCCGCTCACCTATCGGCTCGAGTGCGACACGTGCCGCGGCCTCCTCGAGCTGCGCTACGACATCGCGCGGCTGCGGGCGGCCGGCCCCGGGCTCTTCACCGGCCCGGGCCTCTGGCGCTACGCCCCGGTCCTTCCGATCGCCGACCCCGCCCACCGGTTGACGCTCGGCGAGGGCGGGACGCCGCTGCTCGACTGCGCGCGGCTCGCCCGGGAGCTGGGGGTGCGCCGGTTGCTCCTCAAGTTCGACGGCTCGAACCCGACCGGGACCGTCAAGGACCGCTCGTCGGCGACCGCGGTCGCCGCCGCGCTTCGCTTCGGCTACCGGGCGACGTCGGTCGTCAGCTCGGGCAACGCCGGCTCGTCGATCGCCGCTTACTCGGCGCGCGCCGGTCTGCGCTCGCTGATCTTCGCCTACGAGCGGGCGTCGGCGCCGAAGCTCCTGCATATGGCGGCGACGACGGCGAACCTCATCATCTACAAGGGCGTCTACGACGACCTCATCAAGATCTGGGACCGGCTCGTCGAGGACCGGCTGTTCTTCGACTGCGGTGCCTCGCGCAATGCCTACAAGCAGGAGGGCAAGAAGACGCTCGCCTACGAGATCGCCGAGCAGACCGGCTGGACGCCGCCGGACGTCGTGGTCGCCCCCGTCGCGGTGGGCGAGACGTTCATCGCGACGGCCCGCGGCTTTCGCGAAATGCGCGACGCGGGTTGGATCGCGCGCGCGCCGCTGATGGTCGCCGCCCAGGCGACGCGGGCGAATGCCGTCGCCCGCGCGTTCCGCGACGGCACGGCGATCACTCCGCTCAAGATCGGCTATACCGTGGCCGAGGGCCTGGCGGCGGGGGATCCCGGCAAGAAGGGCGCGTGGGTTCTGCGACTCCTCCGTGAGGACAAGGGGCTGGCCGGCGACGCCGAGGACGACGAGATCCTCGAGACACAGCGTCGGCTCGCCCGGGTCGAAGGCATCTGGGCCGGGCCCACGGGTGTCGCCACGCTGGCGGTCCTCGCGCGTCTCCTCGCGCAGAAGCGGCTCGACCCGGCACAGACCATCTGCGCGATCATCAGCGAGACGGGGCTGAAGACCGAGGCCGAGCCGCCCAGCCGGACGGGCGTCGCCTTCGACTACGACTCGCTCAGACGCCTCGTCGCCGAGCGTCTGGCCTAGGTGCCGCTGCCCCGTCGCTTCTACCTGCGGCCGGCGCGCGCCGTTGCCCGCGATCTGCTCGGCTGCGTCCTCGTCTCGCGGCGCGGCCGTACGGTCACCGCGGGCCGGATCGTCGAGACGGAGGCGTACCTCGGTCCAGAGGATGCCGCCTCGCACGCCGCATTCAGGCCCGGCAGCCACGCCCTGTTCTATGGTGAGGGCGGCATCGCCTACGTCTACCTGAACTACGGGCTCCACTGCTGCCTCAACGCCATCGCGGGCGCGGCCGGACGGCCGGGATGCGTCCTGATCCGCGCGCTGGAGCCCGTCCTCGGGCTCTCGGTGATGGCCAGGCGGCGCCGCGTCGCGGCCGCCTCGGAGCGGCTGGCCAGCGGCCCGGGCAATCTCACACGAGCGCTCGGTATCACCCTGCGCGACAACGGCGCCGATCTCACACGCGGGCGCTTCACCATCGAGCCACCCGACCGGCCGCGCGACTTTCGCATCGCCGCGGGCCCGCGCATCGGTATCACGCGCGCCGTCGACCTTCGCCTCCGCTTCTGGGTCCCCAACAACGCCTTCGTCTCCCGCTAAACCCGCGGGCCTGCGGGGCCGCGGCCTCCGCGTGTGTCGCGGTCACTCAGCGCGCGACCCGCCGTCCCCCGGGGGAGCGTCGATCCCCGAGGCGCTCCGAACGAGGCCCCGGCGATTGCAAAGCGATGTCGAGGGGCGCCCCGGCTGTGCCGGGGCGTCTCCGAGCGCGGGGGGCTTGGGGGGCCCTTCTAGGCCCCCCATGTAGCTCGGGCGAGTGGGCGACGGAGCCG
>DASPZZ010000147.1:0-4474 GCA_035635995.1 Binatia bacterium
CTCCCTTAGCGCGGTTCGCCGGTCCACCAGGTATGTGGGCGCTTGAGATCCGCGCCGCCGGCGCGGGTGATGTCCGGTCGATATGGCCGGACGGTGAGAAAGAGGATCGCCAGGAGAAGGCAGAAGATCCCCGCACCGAGAGCGTCGACGCTGGCATGGCCACTTAGCGTGACCAGGTCGCCGGCAGCGGCATACGGATGGAGGAAGTAGTACACAGCCCACGCGGTGAAGCCAATGCCAGCGACGCCCGCCGAGAGACCGAAGACTCTGGCGAAAGTATTGAGGAGACGCAGGTGTAGGCGTTGCAGTCGCCGCCATCGACCCGTTTCGTTCTCCATTTGTCGTCTAACTATTAGTATCTTGAACCGCGTAGCACGGCGGACCAAGCAATCCTCGCAAGACAACGCGGCGGTGGGACCTTCCGCAGAGCCCCTGAAGAATCTGATCTGGAGCGAGCTTAGTCCTCCAGGAGACCGCGGAGCTGGTCTTGTTACACAGACCGAGGATATCCACCGGACACTGCGAAGCCCGCTGTCGAGCGCGGCGCAGCGTCACCGGTCCATCCAATCGGCCGGGCTCTGGACCGGCGCTGGCCCGCGGTTCAGGACGCTAGCCGGTCATCGCGACCACCTCGATCTCGACGAGGAAATCGGCGTGGGCGAGGCGTCGCACCTCGACGGTGGTGCTCGTCGGCATCGCGGGGCCGAGGTACTCCATGCGGACGTCGACATGACGGAAGTACTCGTCCATGTCCGTGACGTACGTGTTGCTCTTGACGACGTCGGCGAGCGTCGCGCCGGCGGCGGCCAGGGCCGCCTTGATGTTCTCGCCGACCTGGCGGATCTGCGCCCGCATGTCGCCCTTGCCGACGACGTTGCCGTTCTTGTCGCGCGCCAGCTGGCCGGCGACGAAGATCATACGCCGGCCCTCCACCGTGACCACGTGCGAATAGAGCGTGTGGCCGCCGCGGGCCGGTGCGGCGAGCGCTTCGGGCTGGATGTTCTTGCGTGTGATCGCCATTGCGTGTCCTTTCAGGAGGCCGCGCCGAACGCGCGTCCGACGACCAGGGCGCGGCGCACTCCTTCGTCGATGGTCAGAAAAGCCTGATCCGGCTCCGCGCCGACGCCGTCGAGGACCTTGCTGAAGAAGCAGCGCGCGGCGGCGGCGAAGGCGATATCGAGGACTTCGGTGTCGGAGAACCCGTGGCGGCGTAGCGCTTCGACGTCGTCCGCCGTCACGGTGTAGGCATTCCCGGCGACCTTCTCGGCGAACGCCATCATCGCGACCTCGGCCGGCGCCAGGCCGGCCTGACGGTAGTTCCGCGCGATCGCCTCGAGCTGGACACCGGTGAGGATCTGGCTCTGGAGCGTCACGGCCCCATGCGCGAGCATTCAGTAGCTGCAGCGGAGCTGTGACGCGGCGGCCAGCGTGATCAGCTCGTAGCGCCGCGGCTCCATGGTGGAGCGGACCGCCCGGATCAGGGCGCCCCAGGCCGCGCGAATCTCCGGCCGGAGGGCGAAGACCTTCGTGTAGTTCGCGATATAGCCCAGCGTCTTCAGATCGGTGTCGTAGGCCTCGCGCACCGGGCCCGACGCTTCCCCGGGGGGAATCTCGCGGATGAACGCCATGGCACACTCCTCTGTTCAGAGTCGCGGCGAGCGGGATCTTCTCCGGCGCGCGCTCAGGCGGTCCAGTGATCCCAGGCCCGGGCGGCCAGCGCGACGGTCAGGTCGACGTCCTCGTCGAGGATGTAGCGCTCGGACGCCAGGGCAACCGCGGCGCGCCGCACGCGCTCCAGGTAGTCGTCCCGCGATCGGTAGCGCTCCGCGATCGAGGGCCGCGGATCGCCCGAGGCCTCGCGCTCGGCGCGCGTACGCGGGAACGGGATCGTCGCCCCGGCAAAGACCAGCCGCTGCACCTCGCCGCCGATCTCCGCATGGCGCAGCGTCCATCCGGTGTGGGTGCCGAGCGCCACTGCCACCTCGGGCAGCGCGATACCGCCGGTCTCGTTACCGTCGGCGTCGACCGCGGAGACAAGCGAGCCGCACGCCGGACCCGGGCGCGGCGGCAGGGTCGAGAAGTCCAGGCGGCACGGGCGCGCGTGATGGCGCGGATAGTGGGCGCCGGGGATCCGATCGAACACCGCGTGCAGGGCCTCGAAGGGCACCGCGCTCCGGTCGGCGAGCCGCGGATGCCGGCTCGGCGGTGGCTCGACGCCGGCCATGACCCAGTGGTCGAGATGGACGAGGCAGGCGCGGAGCAGCGGCGCGTAGTCGATCGTGTTCCTGAGATTCTGCGAGTGCTCGAGCGGCTCGGCCGGATCGGCGGCGGCGATGCGGCGCTCGGTCGGCGGCCACACGCCGAGCCCGTGCTCGGTGCCCGCGAAGTGATAGATGCGCGACAACGGCCCGGACGGCACGTCGCGCGTGCCGTCCGGATCGGTGTGGGCGAGCGACGCGTCGCCGCGCTGGTACTCGGCGGAGCTGTTCGTGTAGAAGACGCGCAGCTTGCTGCCCCGCGCGGCGACACGGCGGGTGATCTCGCCATCGGTCGACGAGTGGGCCTCGTCCATCATGTGCGGCCGGTCCTTCGAGTTCTGGCCGAACCGCTGGTTGAACTCGCCGCGGAGACCACCGGCCACGTTGGCGATGATGCCGTCGAGCGCTTCGTGCCCCTGCTCGTCCACGTTGAGGTCGTGATAGACGAGCGTCCGCAGCAGCCGCCCGGTCTGCGAGCGTCCGTAGGCGTAGGCATACCGCACGAGCCCCGGCGCCGGGTTGCCCTCGCGCGCGGTCCCGTGCTTGAGCCACGCAACGGCGTCGCGGAGCGCGGCGATGCCGAGTCCGACGATCGGCGCGCCCACGGCGGTATAGGTCACCTGGTACAGACGGCCCTTCTCGAAGCCGCCGTCGAGCCGGATGTAGCGGGCGTCCGGTACGACCTGGCCGCCGTCGTCGACGCGGGTGAAGCTCCACCGCTGACGCGCGATCGGCGTCGCGTCGCCGTCGGGCTGGTCGCGCACGGTCAGGATCGCGGCGCGCTCGCCGAGATCGGCGGCCGTGTACGGGCGGTGGCCGCGATCGGAGAGGAGCAGGTGCGGGGCGGGCGCCGGAGTCTGCAGCTGCGTGTAGACGCGTCCCTTCAGGCGATTGCCCGCGCCGTCGAGCGCCTCGGGTCCGCGCAGGCCCAGGAGCCCCGGCACCTCCGGAAGGTCGATCTGCCAGCCGCAGGAGATCACCACGTAGCCGCGCCGCATGAGGAAGCCGTCGCCCGGGTCGACGGGTGGGTCCGGATCCGATCCCGGGCGAAACGCCGGGCGGCTGGCGCGATTGAAGTTGGGGACCGCGACGGTGTTGCCGCGGTTGACGACGTCGAGCATGACTCGGCCGCTGGCCCGGGCGCGATCGACCGGCAGCAGGATCGACACGTCCGACTCGAACTCGACGCGGCCCGATTGATCGCGCGGCGCCAGCGCGACGTCCGCGATGCGCTCGTTCGCCGCGTGCTTGGGGTCGATCGCGAAGTGGAGCGTCCCCTTCAGTTCTTCGTACGGGCCGACGTCACCGAACGGCGCGCCCCCGGCGAGCGGCCGCCGAAGCCTCACCTCGAAGCGGGTTACCGGCATGCGGCGCTCTCCACCATCTGCGGCAGGATCGTCGAGATCGAGCCGCGCAGGAGCGCGTCGGCGAGCTCGTCCATCTCTGTCGGCTCGGCGTTGAGGATGACGACGCGCGCGCCCGCCCGCTTGGCGACCGGCACCACGCCGGCGACCGGGTACACCGAGAGCTTCGTGCCGACGGCCAGCATCAGGTCGCAGCTCGCAGCCGCCTGCTGGGCGCGGAAGAGGTCGTCCTGCACGAGGCCCTGACCGAACGAGATCGTGGCCGACTTGAGGATGCCGCGGCAGGACCGGCACGGCGGGTCTTCCTCGCCGGCGCGGACTCGCGCCAGCGCCCGCTCCATGGGCGCGCGCTCGCCGCAGGCGAGACAGACGACCTCGTGCATGGTGCCGTGGATCTCGATCACCCGAGACGGGGACGACCCCGCCTTCACGTGGAGCCCGTCGATGTTCTGCGTGATCAGGGTGTCGAGCTTGCCCCGCCGCTCGAGCGTGACGAAGGCGCGATGACCGTCGTTCGGCCGCGCCTGCCACGCCGGCGAGTGGAGCCGGCTCTGCCACGCCCGCTTGCGGACCTCGGGATCGGCGACGTAGTTCTGCAGCGTCGACTGCTTCTCGGCCCCGGGATTCTTCGTCCAGACGCCCTGCGGCCCCCGGAAGTCGGGAATGCCGGAGTCCGTCGACATGCCGGCCCCGGTGAGCGCCACCACGCACCGGGCCTCCTCGATCCAGCGGCGAACGAGATCGATCAGCGCGCCAGCTCCTTCGCGACCGCGTCCTCCACGACCGTGCCCTTGAAGAAGTCGGGGTTCAGGGCGGTGTGCAGGCGCGCCGCGTTCGTGAAGACGAACTCCC
>DASPZZ010000148.1:0-33912 GCA_035635995.1 Binatia bacterium
TTTATGGCGGGCTCGACGGGATTTGAACCCGCGACCTCTGGATTGACAGTCCAGTGTGCTAACCAGGCTGCACCACGAGCCCAAGGCCACTTACCATACACCGGGCGACGGAGGTTCGTCCACACGGCCGGCACCCGGCGCCGCAGACTCGTCAGAACGTCCCGCCGCCGCCCCCGCCCATTCCTCCGCCGGACGTGCCGCTCGAGAAGCCGCCTCCGCCTTCACCTCCACTGCCGCGGCCGTCACCGTAGCCGCGGCGAGTCGTGAGGATCGCCTCCTCCGTTCGCCGCGTGAAGGCGCCCAAGTCGTGCACGAAGCTCGGCAGCGAGAAATCGCCGCGACTCTGATACCAGGCCGGCGCGGCGACCTTCAGGCCCTGGAAGTTGAAGATCCAGCGCTCGGTGACGCCGAGCGCGATCGCCCACGGGAGCCACCGGTGGAGCGTGTCGGGCGGCATCCGCTCGAGACGGTCCTTCTCCGCGCGCTCGAGGAACTCCTGGAAGCCGCGCACCCGGGCCAGGATCTGCACGCCGCTCCAGGTCTTGCGCGGCATGACCCATCCCCAACCGATGAAGACGAGCCCGCTCACGACGACCCCGATGCGGAGCCATGGCTCGTAGCGGCCGAGCCACGACGGCGCGAACGTCGGCAAGACGATTCCGGCGATCGCCGTGACGACTCCCGCCAGCATCCACCCGGCTCGCACGCTGCCCGGCGAGGCGGGGAAAAGGCCGTCCTGCACCATCAGACGGTAGAGCCGGTCGCGGATCGGGGGAAACACGTTCTCGTAGTCGCGCCGCACCTCGGAGAGCAGCCGCATGTTGATCGCCCAGTCGGCGCCGAAGATCTTGGCGAGCACGTAGAGCTCGAAATCCTTCAGGTCGGGATCGCCGCCGACCGGCTTCAGCCGCTTGAACATGAAGTCGGCCTCGCCGAAGGCCGTCGTGATGGGCTCGATCACCAGATAACCGCGCACCGCGAGGTCCACGACCGTCGCGATGACGTCGCGCGGGTGCGCGCGTTCGTCGACGAGCGCGCCCGCCTCCGCCGGGATCAGGTCCGCGGGCGGCGCGTACTCGGGCTTCACCGAGCGGTTCGACGCCGGATCGCGGCCGAACGCCCACCAGACCACCCCGCCCCAGACCAGCGCGAGTGCGGGCAACGCGAGCGGCCAGTAGTCGGCGACGAGCCACAGGGTCCGACGCAGCTCGGACGGATGCGCAACGCGCCCGGGCGGCCAGCCGACGACCACCGTCACGCCTTCGCGCGGACGCAGCGCGCGAGTCGTCCTGAACCTCCAGTAGCTCTGGACGCGATCGACGGCGTAGTCCTGCCCGACCGCGCCGAGGGCTCCGGTGTAGGCGACGGTCCGCACCTCGGCGTCGCCGACGCCCGGAGGAACGGTCACGTACACCTCGGCATTCCTGATCGGAGCGTTCCATTCGTTGCCGGTGGCGTTCCAGTAGAGCTCGTCGTGATCCTCGTACGCGAGGATCCCGCGCCGCACGTGGTAGACGACGGTCACGGTCTTCTTCGTATCGACGGCTCCAGGCACCCAGGCTTTGATCATGACGGAGCGATCCGGGTACGACACTTCCGTCCGGAGCGGACGGCTCGCCTCATCGTAGACGCCGATGCCGCTCAGCGAGAGCGGGAACTCGAGCCCGTCGTGCGTGGAGCGCAGCGGGATCCGCCGAAAGATCCCCTGGTGGGTCCCGCGGAATTCGAAGGTGATGTCCTCCCGGACGATGAGGCTCCCGTCGGCGTTCACCACGAGGCTCGTGACGAAGCTGTCGATCGAGAAGAGCCCTCGCGTCTGCGCCGCGGCTGGAGACGCGGTCGCCAGCACGAGGGCCAGCGCGGCGATCCAGCCGATGCGCTCAGCTCCCGAAGGAGACGCGTGGGACCTGACGGTCGTCGGGGCGGTCGAGCTCGAAATACTCGCGCTTGACGAAGCGGAAGAACAGCGCGATCTGGTTGGACGGGAAGCGGTCGATCGTGGTGTTGAGATCGCGGACGACGGCGTTGTAGTAGCGACGCGAGCTCTGGATCGTCTCCTCGAGCTGGCCGAGCGAGGCCTGGAGCTCGCCAAAGCTCTGGTTCGCCTTGAGGTCGGGATACGACTCGGCGAGCGCGAAGAGCTGCCGCAGGGCGCCCGTCAGCTGGTTCTCCGCCTGGGCGCGCGCCTCGGGCGTCTGCGCCGACACGGCCGCGCCGCGGGCGCGGACGACCTGGTCGAGCGTCGTCCGCTCGTGGGCGGCGTAGCCCTTCACGGTCTCGATCAGGTTGGGCACCAGATCGGTGCGGCGCTTGAGCTGGACGTCGATGTCCGACCACGCTTCATCCGATCGCTGGCGCAGCCCGACGAGCTTGTTGTACGTCACGATGATCGCGACGACGAGACCGGCGAGGACAAGGAGAAAAAAGGCGCCGCCGAACGTCATGAATTCCTCCTCGATCATCGTAGCATCGGGCCGCCGCGCCCCCGACAAACCTCGGGGGCGGCGCCGCCCCCCGCCGATAGTGGCCGCGGGCTCAGACACCCCATGATCCGGCGCGTGCGCTAGAATCCGGGGGAGTCGATCCCCCACAAAGGAGACCCTGATGCCGATCCAGACGCGGTACCTCTTCAGCGCGGCGATGAGCGTCCGCCCGGACAAGGACGCCCTCTTCAACGAGGTGTACGACAAGGAACACGTGCCGTCCCTGCTCGGCGTACCGGGCGTCATCGCGGTCGCGCGCTTCAAGAGCGAGCCGGTCACGATGATGATCGGCGGCGAACGCAAGACGATCGTGATCGAGAGCGAGCCCGCCTACAACGCGCTCTACGAGATCGAGAGCCCGGCCGTGCTCACCAGCGATGCCTGGGCGAAGGCCGTCGAGGAAGGGCGCTGGGCGGAGCACGTCCGTCCGTACACCACGAACCGCCGGCACGTGATCTACCGCCGCATCTCGTAGCGAACGACCGCGGTCGGGACGTGAGCGAGAACCTCCATCCGCCGCGGTCGCCGTCGGGGGACGGCCTCGTGCTGACCCACGGCGCGGGCGGAAGCGCCAGGGCGCCGCTCCTCGTGGCGCTCGCGGAGCGGTTCGCCGCCCAAGGCCTCACGGTGCTCCGCTACGACCTTCCCTTCCGCCAGGCGAGCCCGACGGCTCCGCCCCGACCGGCGGGCGCGGCCAAGGACCGCGAAGGATTGCGCAGCGCGGTGACCTCGATGCGGGCCAGCGTGCGCGGTCGCGTTTTCCTCGGGGGGCAGTCGTACGGAGGCCGTCAGGCCAGCATGCTCGCGGCGAGCGAGCCCGGGCTCGTCGACGCGCTCCTGCTGCTCTCGTATCCGCTTCACCCGCCGCGCCGCCCGGCCGAGCTCAGGACGGCGCACCTTCCACAGCTGAAAACGCCCGCGCTGTTCGCGCACGGCTCGCGCGACCCGTTCGGCACGCTCGAGGAGATGGAGGCGGCGCGGACCCTGATCCCGTCGCGGACGACGCTCGTGGCAGTCCAGGGCGCCGCCCACGATCTCTTTCGCGCGCCCCGGCGCGCCGGCGCCGACGTCGCCGCCGAGATCGTGTCGGCGTTCCTCCAATTCGTGTATTAAATTAATTTAGTCATCGGGGGGAGCGCCCGCTCCCCCCGATTCCCCCACCGGTCACGCTCGGCGGCCGGGTGCTGGACCAGTGGCGCCGGCAAAGCCGGCGCTCGAACAGCCCTCAAGAACGGGTCGAGTTCCCGACGGGCCGCTAGTCTCGGCCGCGTTCGGGCGCGATCGGCGAATTGTCGGGGGCCGGCAGGGCCTCGACGCGTCCGGGACGTTCGCGCGCTTGCTCGTTCTGCTCGGTGCGCACGCGATGCATGAGCGGAATCAGCGGCAGGATCACGATGAAGAGCACGGAGATCAGCCAGAAGTCGTCAGCGTAGGCCATGACCTGGGCTTGCTCGATCGTGCCGCGGTACAGCATGGCGAGCGCCCGGCGGCTCGCCGTGTACGAGTCAGCCCCCTGGCTCACGAAGTGGTCGGTCCATTTCTTGAGGCGCTCCGTCGTGTCGGCGTCCCAGACGTTCAAGTGGGCGACCAGCGTGGTCTGGTGGGCCTGGCTGCGCCGGAGCAGGAGCGTGGTGGCCAGCGCGACGCCCACGCTGCCTCCGATGTTGCGCACGACGTTGTAGGCGGCGGTCGCGTTGCCCAGACGCTCCAGGCGGATCGTGGCGAGCGTGAGGGTCTGGAGCGGGGGGAAGATGAAGCCCATGGCGAACCCCTGGAGGAAGCGGGGCCACGCGAGACTCCAGTAGTCCATGCCCAGGGTCACGCTCGTCATCATCGTCGAGGACACGGCGTTCAGCAGGCACCCGCCGATCAGCATGAATCGCTGGTCGGTGCGCGCCACCAGCCGGCCCGAGATCATGAGCGAGATCATGGTGCCCAGGCCGCCGGGCGCCAGCACGAGCCCGGCGTTCCACGCGTCCCAGGCCAGAATCTTCTGCGCGTACAGCGCGACCAGCAGGACGCTCGAGTTGAAGCCCAGGGCGACCAGCGCGATGCACATGGTGCCGACCGCGAAGTTCCGGTCGTTGAACACGCTCAGGTCGAGAATCGGCTCGGTGGCCAGCAGCTCGCGAATGACGAATGCGGCGATCGCGCAGATGGCGAGCATGAGCAGCCCGACGATGAGGCCCGAGTCGAACCAGTCTTTCTTCTCACCGAGATCGAGGCAGAGCTGCAGGAAGCCGAATCCGAACACCATCAGCACGAGCCCCACCGCGTCGATGCCGCGCGGCTTCTTGACGAACGGCGCATCGAACAGGAACACGCTGACCATCAGAAAGCCGACGAGGCCGATGGGCAGGTTGATGTAGAAGATCCAGCGCCAGGACCAGTTGTCGGCGATCCACCCGCCCACGGTCGGGCCCAGGATGGGCGCCAGCATGATCCCGCCGCCCCACACGGCCATCGCCGTGCCCCGCATGCGCAGCGGGAAGATCTCCCACATGATGGCCTGCGCCATCGGGATGACCGGCCCGCCGCCGAGCCCTTGGAGCACGCGCATGGCCACGAGGAACTCCAGGGTCGGCGCGATCCCCGACAGGAACGAGCTCACGGTGAAGACCACCGTGCAGATCAGGAAGAACCGGCGGCGGCCGAACCGGGCCGAGAGCCAGCCGGTCGCCGGAATGATGATGGCGTTGGCGGCGAGAAACGAGGTGATGACCCAGGACATTTCCTCGATGCCGGCCGACAGCGAACCCTGCATGTGGGGCAGGGCGACGTTGGTCACGCTCGAGTCCAGGACCTGCATGACCGTGACCATCATCACGGAGAACGTGATGGCCCACCGCCGGGCGGGCGTGATCTGCCAGTCGGTGACCGGCTCGACGGCGCTCACGGTCCTACACTACGTCAGATCGGACCGCGCGGGTCGTCGAAAGGGCCGGCGTCCGCCCCATCCTTGGCTCACCCTCTGCAAGCAGCTCTACTGCTAGACCGCATTATTCATGAACGACACCACGACGAACGGGCGGGTGGCGTCGGGTGTGGCGCCGGCCGGGGCCGCACCCGGCGCCACCCGCCCGCCGATCGCGTCGATCGTTCATGAATAATCCGGGCTAGACTGGCCTGACGCAGCTCAACGAGATCGGGATAAGGAGGATCTCGAATGCCTCCCGCTGCGCAGGTGGGGGTGCTCGTCCTTGGAGCAACGCTGTTAGTTGTCCTGCCTGTCCCTGCCGGCGCCCAGCCCGAGCTCCAGGCGTGGCTCAATCCCGAGATGGGCACGCAGATCCCGCGATCGGACTATCGGTTCACCTACTATCCCGATCGAAAAGTCGACGACCAGGAGACGCACTTCACGCTCAGCGAGCACCGGGTCACGGTCTTCATCCCGATCTATCAGGACACCTCCAACGAATGGGCGCTCTCCGCCAAGACCCTCTTCCAGGACATCGACACCCGCGCGCGATTCCCGGAGGCGGGCGGCCGCGTCCCGAGCGAGCTTTGGGATGCGAGCGCCGGCCTCAGCTATCGCCACAAGTTCGACAACGGCTGGACCGGCGGGCTGGCCCTGACCGTCGGCTCCGCCAGCGACGAGCCGTTCAACAGCGTCGACGAGATGTACTTCCGGGTGATCGGGCTACTCCGCGTCCCTCAAGGCGAGCGGAACTCCTGGATCTTCACGCTGATCTACGCGAGCGACGAGGAGATCTTCGGCCAGGTCCTGCCGGTACCCGGGATCGCGTACGCATGGGTGCCGTCCGATCGATTCCGCGCCGTCATCGGCTTCCCGTTCTCGATGATCCAGTACAAGCCCTTCGAGAAGCTCGCGCTGGACGTCGAATACTTTCCGTTCTGGACGGTTCGCACCCGCGCCACCTGGGAGATCGCCCGGCCGTTGCGGGCCTACGCGGGGTTCCAGTGGGACAGTGACCACTTCTACCGCGCCGACCGCGACGACAAGGACGACAAGATCTTCTACAGCGAAATGCGGGTCTACGGCGGCCTCCGGTTCGATCTGCGGCACGTGGGCTTCGAAGTCACCGGCGGCTATGCGTTCAACCGCTTCTACTTCGAGGGAGACTCTTATTCAGACCGCCACGACAACCGGATCGACGTCGGCCCCTCGCCCTTCGTCGTCGGCAAGGTGAACATCCGGTTCTGAGCAGACGATTCGCGCGCGCCCCAGGGCGCGCCGCGCGACGGTTCCGGCATCCTAGTCGGTGAGCGCCCGAAAAGGCGGGGGCTGCCCTTCCGACCACCGGTCGGGCACGATGCCGAAGGCGTCGATGAAGCGCTGCCACCCGCTCGCGAAGGTGATCGTCATCCCGAGATCGAGCAGCTCGTCCTCCGAGAAGTGGCGGCGGAGCTCCTCGTAAAAGGGCGGATCGATCCGCGGATGCTGACCCGAAAGCCTGTCCGCCAGACGCAACGCGGCTTTCGTCCGCTCGGGCAGATCCGATCGCTCGTAGTCGGCGAGCTTCGAAACCAGGTCTTCCGTCGCGCCCCGGCGCACCGCCGAGGAGGAGCGCGCCAGGCTTCAGTGCACGCACTGATTGTTCCAGGCAAGCTTGACGCGCACGAGCTCGAACAGCTCGGGCTCGACGCTCGAACCGCCCCCATAGATGTAGCGGATGAATCCCCACGTCGCGTCGAGCAGGCCGGGGCGACGCGCCATGGTCAGGAACAGGTTGTCGTCCTCGTAGGCGTTGCGGTACCACCGGCTCAGCAAGCCCCGGAGCTCTTCAGAGAGCTCGTCGCGGCGTGCCTTTGAAATGAGTCCGCGCTCGTTGGCCATGGGCTCCTCCGTCGTCTTCTGAGCGGTATACAGTGCCTCACACGGTGGGGTCAACGACTCGCGTTGCCGGGTTCTTCGCAGCGCTCACCCTGGCTTCCGGCTGTCTGGCGCCGGTGGCGGACCGGGAGGGGCCCGGTGTCGACGAGCCCGCGCTCTCCGCCTGGGTCCTCGATCACGGCTGGCACACGGCGATCGTCGTTCGCCGGAGCGACGTGGACCAGACGATCTGGCCCGAGGTGGGCGATTTCCCGGAAGCGACGTTCGTCGAGGTCGCCTGGGGCGCCCGGGAGTTCTACATGGCGCAGCCGGCCACGGCCTGGCTCGCGATCAAGGCGGCGTTCCTCGTCTCCGGGAGCGTGCTGCACGTCGTCGGCTTCGGCACCCCGACCGCCGTCTATTTCGCGGGGAGCGAGGTCGTCGAGCTCCGCCTCTCACGCCGCGGCTTCGACGCGATGACACGCTTCGTCCACGAGGAGTACGGGCGGGATCGCGAAGACCGGCCCGTTCCTCTCGGACGCGGCCTGTACGGCACGAGTCGGTTCTACGCCGCGCGCGGCCGGTACCACCTGTTCAACACGTGCAATACGTGGGTCGCGCGCGCGCTGAGCGCCGCGGGGCTCCCGGTGACGGCCGCCGGCACGATGACCGCCGGCGGTGTCATGCAACAGGTGAGAGGCGCGACAGCGCCCCGATAGCGGAAGGTGCGCCTCCGCGACGACCGCGCGCCGTCACCGCCGTGGAATGAGGCGCGCGGTCGCGTCCGGCCGTTCGGGCGACCGGTCGGGCTCGAGCCGCCGACGGTTGTCGCGCGCGTCGGTCCGCGCAACATGACGGTGAATGTCGCGCAGAAGGAGGAGCACCGTGCCGCTCAGCACGAGCGACCCTCCCAAAACGACCGCGAGCGGAAGGAAGACGGTGGCGGCCGGCGCGAGCCGCGCACGCCACTCGCCCGGCAGCCTCGTGACCAAGTCGACCGGCCACGACGTGAACACGGCGAGCACCGCGAGCCCGCTCGCGACCACGAGGAAAAGGCCCACGACGATCTGAACGTGAGCCCACGCGTGGACGAAACGGTACCCCCGGGCGCCGGCCATCGCGGTGGCCCTTGTCTCCTACCGCGTCCGACAGACCACGCCGGGCGGCCGCGACGCGGTCGGCTGTCGACAGGCGACGTCGGTCGTCGCCTCGTTGTGGACAGTCCCCTGCCCCGTGGTCGGCGATGGCGGCTTCGCGAAGTCCTCCACGTCCTCCGGGCCCCGGAACTGGTTGCTCTCCGGCACCCCCGCCTTCACGCGCTGCCACCCACGGCCTCGCATGCAGGCGCGGTAGACCTGTTCCGGCTCGATGCCGGCGCGGGCGACTGTGGCGTCGGCGATACATCCCTGACTGTCCCGCTGGAAGTCCGGGACGTCGGCACCGGAGCGCTGCCAGTAGTGAGCGCCGCAACCGGCGGACAGGAGCAGCGCGGCAATGACGAGCAGCGGCCCTTCGACCAATCGCTCGTGAGTGCCCATGGCGCGACAAATCTATCATCCTCCGATCCCTCCACAAGCCTGTTCGACCAGCCGACGCCGTCCGCTATCATTGGGGTGTCATGCGCTGGGACGAGTCCCCGAGATTTCTGGTGATCGCGAGCGTGGCTTCGGCGGTCCTCAGCGCCGCATTCGGCCTGGCCGCCATCTGGGATCACGCGGGCTATAACATCGCCGGCGCGGTGCTCGCCTTGCTCAGCGCCCTCTTCGGCTACCGCGCCCTGGAGCGTTCGACTCATCGCCGGTTGGGCGGCATTCAACGCGAGCACCTCATTCTCCGGCTCCGCCAGCTGCCCACGCCGAGCGAGCTCCGAGTGGTCGCCGTGCCGGACGAGGAGGCGGTGCGCTTCGCTCAGGAGCTGCGCGATGTCTTCCTCGAAGCGGGATGGCCTGCCCGTGGGGTCTTTCACGCCTTGCCAGCGAATGTCGGCAGCACCGGCCTCTTTATCGCGGTGCAGGACGGCAACTTCCCGTCCGAGGAGGAGCGCCGCCTGCTGCTGGCGCTCAGCGAATTCGGCATGTATGCCGTCAAATCGACCAGCCCCAAGCTCACGCATCCCAAGGCGCTCGAGCTGCTCGTCGGGCACCGCCCGACGCTGTAGCGTGGCGGCATCGCGCGCCAGGTTTTTCATCGAACGCGCTCTGCAAGGCGCAGGACTGCGCGTAGAGGTACAGGCCGCTGAACAGGCCTCACGCGCGTTGAAGCCATTGGCCGACTTCCTTCGAGCTCAGCCGCTCTGGTCTGGTGGTGCCGGCTATCTGATCGTCGAGATCGCGGATCCGGCGACAGTCTCCGAAGCCTTTCGACCCGGAACTCCCATCAGCTCATGGCGCGACGTCGAAGCTCTCGCTGGAGTCCAATGGACGCCGCCATCCGAGTTTCGTGGCGGAGAGCTTCGCCAGCTCGAATGGATCGCGATCATGAGAGAGCGACTCGAGCAACATCTCCAGCGGCTCGCACGGCAGCACCCTGGCCTGCCATTTCCGGGCTTCGATTATTCATGAACGACACCACGACGAACGGGCGGGTGGCGTCGGGTGTGGCCCCGGCCGGCGGGGCGGAATGGGACCCCTTCGTACCTTCGCACTTCGCAGAAGTGCGAGGAGGTCGAACGGGTGATGGAGCCCCGCCGGCCGGGGCCGCACCCGACGCCACCCGCCCGCCGATCGCGTCGATCGTTCATGAATAATCCGCGCTAGGAATCCTACGGCTGTCGCGTATCCTCCTGTTGCCGCGCCGGTCTCCGAATCGCGAGGACGATGACCCCCAGAGCCGTGACGCAGCCGCCGGCGATGACGCCGGGCCACGGGCTCAGCACGATCCAGGCGGGGCGGAGTCTCTCGTCAGGGTAGCGAATCGCGCGCCGAAGACGAGACACGTTGCCGCTCCGCAGCTCACCCTGGAGCCAGTCCTCCTCGCGCCTGGTCGTTTCGTAGCTCGCGTAGGAGACCGAGATCAGAGCGATCCCCAGACCTGCGACGACGCAGAACCAGGAGAAGGCGCGCACCTGGTTCCGGCGGCTCACGCCAGCCACTCGCCGCGGACCTCGCTCCACGGAAACACCCGCTGGAGCGCCGTCACCGCCGCGGCGATCTTCCCCGCATCGGCGCAGTTAGCGCACAAAGGTGGGAAGGATCGGCTCTTCGTGAAAAATGTGTAGAGCGCCGTGGCGCAAAGGAGAAGCAAGATCGCAGCAGCCATCCGCATGTAGGGGCTCGAGGATTGAACGATCTGTGCGAGAGACGTTACGGCCGAAAGACAGAGACTGAACCCGACGAGGATCAGCCAACCGCCGAGACCTCGGAGTTCCTCATTCGTCTAGGGCCGGGGCCGACCCCGTCCGAGGACCGCGCCGACCGCGTAGGCGCCCAGCGCACATGCGACGGACAGCCAGGCCGGCGGGATCGTGACGGCCAGACCACTCCATCACCGCCCCCATGAAGCGTCGTCCATGACATGACAAGTGACCCAAGGCCGGCGCGGACGGCGATGCCGAGGCCACCCGGCGAGGCTCGACGTCCATACCGTCGCCCCAGTAGAAACAACGCCAACGCCGACACACCCAGCAGTACAGCGTACAGCAGCGCAACCGTCCTCGGCGGGAGGATCACGTCGCCAGACCCTCGGGCTCGGCATCCGTCGAAGTGGTGGGCGGAACAGGGATCGAACCTGTGACCTCGGCCTTGTAAGGACCGCGCTCTCCCAACTGAGCTATCCGCCCCCGCCAAGTCTATCAGGGATTTGCGCCACGGGATTCCCGGGCGTGGGGCCCGACGCTACCGAGAACGCTACCGAGTCCATCTTCCGCGCCGCCTCGGCGGGGTCCGTCGCGCTCACGATGTTGTAGCGGTCGAACACGCTCCGCGTCTTGTGCCCCGTGATCGCCATCGCGACGCGCTCGCTCACGCCCACCGCCACCATGTTGAGTACGGCGGTGCGCCGCAGGTCGTGGCGGAGAGCCGCGAGCAGGCCAGCCTTCGGGTTCGCCTTCAGCCACGCCCGTCGTTTCTCCCTGGCCTCTCCCGTGAGTCCGCCTAGCTCCGCCTCCAGGCACGCCGTGCCCAAGCCTTGCGGAAGTCGCGGCGGCGCGTGCCCTTGAGTCGGGGCGACCCGGCCGGGTGCGGGAACACGTGCGGGATGATCCGCTTCAGCTCGCGCTGCAGTTCGTCGACGCGCCCGAGTTGGTCGGTGAGCAGGCGATGGATCTCCGGCGTGAGGTAGACAACGCGGCCGGCGCCGTTCTTCGTCGAGCCCGGGTCCAAGCGCAGCGTGCCCGCGGCCAGGTCCACGTTGCGCCGCTCCAGGGCGAGCACCTCGCTCTGCATGCGTCACCCGTAGGTGTACGCGATCGACACGGCCACCCGCAGGTCCTCCGGCAAGCGGCGCCGGAGGTCGACGAACTGGTCTCGCTCGAAGAAACCGCTGCGCGCCGCACCCTCCTTGTCGAGGCCACGACGCCCTGGCCCAGCCGGTGAACGATGTAGGCGTCGACCTCCGGCTGCCCGATGGCGCCCACACGGTGGCCCGCGAAGAACGCGTCCAGGTGCTGCACGCGGCGAGCGTACTCCTTCAGGTCACGCGAGCCCTGCGGCCAGAAACAGGGGGGGTGCAAACTTTTCATACCACCACCTTTCTGCTTGACGGTGCGTGCATCGTGAGATACGAAAAGGCCCAACCGTAAGGAGGCTCTCCATGAGATCGGCACAAAGGTTCGCCCGCTCGCTCCTCTTAGTCATCCTTTGGGCATTGCCGCAGTCCGCTGTGGCCGCCAAGCCGCTCACCATAGGCGACGGCACACCGGCGAGTTGCACGGAGGCGGCGCTGCAGGAGGCTCTAGCGATCGCAACCGCGAGTGGCGGTGGCACCATCAAGTTCAATTGCGGCGGCGATCCCGTCACCATCCCCCTGACCGCGACCCTGACCCTCCCGAACGAGACGACGATCGACGGCGACGCGGTGATCGCGCTCTCGGGTCCCCTCGTTGGATACCTCATTGTCGTGGATCAGAACAATACTGCCGTCCTGAAGAGTCTGACGATCACGAACCCCATCGTTGACGGGGCGGGCTTGCTCAACGAGGGTATACTCACCATCAAAGACAGCACCTTCTTCAACAACCGCGGTGGCGGGCTCTCCAACGAGGGAACGCTCACCGTCAAGAACAGTACATTCGCCGACAATGGCGATTTCCGCCATTCCGGCGGCATCTCCAACGGGGGCACGCTCGCCGTCAAGAACAGCACATTCTCCGGCAACAAAGCGGTGGTCGGTGGCGCCCTGATCAATTCCGGCGAGGCTACCATCAACGACAGCACGTTCTCCAGGAACAAATCCGACCAGGTCGGCGGCGGCATCTTCAACAGGGGCACGCTCACTGTCAAGAACAGCATGTTCTCCGACAATGGCACCACCTTTAGCGGTGGGGGCATCCATCAGCAAGCGGGCACGCTCGCCGTCGAGAACAGCACGTTCTCCGGCAACAGCGCCGTCGATCGCGGCGGCGCCATCAACGGCGTTGCAACCATCAGTAACAGCTTGTTCTCTGGCAATAGATGCCAATCTCGTGGCAACGGCGGCGCCCTGTTCGGTAAATTCGTTATCGAGAACAGCGTATTCTCGGGTAACACGTGCGGCTTCGGCGGTGCACTTCACGGTGGTGGGGACATCACCGATAGCAGCTTCTCGCACAACAGCGCCGCTTTCCAGGGGGGCGCCATCCGCGCCCTCGGTCAGCTCACCGTCCGCGACAGCAGCATCACCGAAAACACCGCGGGTGGAGCCGGCGGCGGCATCTATTTCTGCTGCGGCAACCCACCGACACTCATAAACACGTCGGTGACGGGCAACACGCCGGACGACATCGCCCCATAAGGACGGGGCGCGAGCGTCACCGCGCCGCCTCGTCAGAACGCCGTTAAACGGGAGTAGACGGCGATAAGAGCCAAAGAAAAACCCCTCGGTAAGTTATCGGTTTACCGAGGGGCTCGGTCAGCAGTTACGCCTTGTAAGGACCGCGCTCTCCCAACTGAGCTATCCGCCCGCGCGTGAACGATCAGGGAATCGCGGAACGCTCGTTATCGTAGCCCCCTCCTCCTTCGGAGGGCGTGTCTGCAGGAAATTCAGAGCGCATGCGCTTCCAGACGAAGTACTCCTCGCCGTTCCTGTCCCTTTGGATCCGTCCTCGCCAAACCCCACCATCGTGGTCCACGGCGACGGCGTTGTGGGGCATGACTTACACCATCCCTCCTCGGCCGTCCGACTGTCGTCGGTGGGCTGATGGGCGTCGATCGCAGCGCGCACAGACTCGCATAACCCTACCTCAGGATGGCCCAGAGAGACTTCAGCCAGCCATGAACCTTTTCGATCCACGTCTCCCCTTCCGGCACCCGTCGGACGACGACATCGTCGACCCACACCTTCATCGGCCCTTCGGCCACGAAGCGAAGGTCGAGATCGGCTCGATCTCCGGAGTTGAAGTCCAACCGGTAGAGCTTCCACCCTTGGCCGGCGCCCGACACCTGAATCCTCGGCTCGTCCCAGGCCACCGAGCTTCCGTTCGGGCTCAGCCACAAATCACCCTCGCGCTCCATGCGGTCGACCTTCGCCCAGAAGCTCACGTTGTAGCCGGTCCGCTGCTTGACGCGGATCCTCTGGGCGAGAGTCGAGTAGACCTCGGGCTGCTTGTCGCTGCGATGCTCGATCGCGAGCGCGAACCGGCCGCCCGGCCGATGCTCGGTCGGGTCGGAGCGCCAGTCGGCGACCGCCATCTGGCCCGTCTGCGCGTTCTTGGTCGCGAGGTAGTGGTTGAGGCGCGCGGCTCCGCGATACGCGGGGAAGTCCTCGAGCCATCCGGTGCCCCAGCCCACCAGGCGCGCCTCGAAGGAGCCATTCGCGACGTTGTTCGAGCTCGCGGGCACCAGCACGAAATACCAGAGGGCACCGAAGAAGACGACCAGCCACACCGCCAGGAGCACGGCGATCGAGAGCTTGGGGGCGTGCAAGTAGAATTCGACGAGGAACTCGCTCGCTCCGTCGGACATCCGATCGATCGCGCGATCGTACATCGTGGCTCTTCCCTTCCGGCTCTGGGCCTGTACCCACCCTAAACCACCCAAAGAGGGCCAACCAAGCAAAGAAAAGCACCTCCGTAAGTCAGCGATGTCGTCGGCTTGCGAGGAGTCGGTCCGAGGCTGTCTACCGCGCGGACACGCTGCGGTGGTCGAGGTCGTGCTCCCACGTCGGATCCGCGACGTGACGGAGCTCGTGGGCGAGGCACTCGTAGTCCCCGTCGGCACAGTAAACCTCGATGCGGCCGTTCGGATAGCGCATGGTGCAGCCGCGATTGTTGCCCCCACCGGCCGCACAGACGTGACGCACGTCACCGATATAGAGCGTGACGGGACCGTTCTTGTAGCCGACGAACGGCGCCGCCGAGCATCCGCCAAGCATGACGGCCAGCACGCCCATCGCGGCGATCAGCACCGTGCGCATGACGACGGAACACAGCACGAAAGGTGCCAGCGAGCGAGGGCCCGCAAACGTCGATGAGCACGGAATTTATTGCGGGGGCGCCGCAGGCCCTCGCGGAACAGGCTGGCACGGCGGGTGACAATATCGGAAGGGGGCTCTCCGCCGGAGCGCTCAGGCCTGGAGCCCGAGCGCGGCCAAGCGTCCGCTCGTCGGCACGCCGTCGGCGTCCCAGCCGCGCAGCGCATAGTACGCGTCGAGCATCGCGGCGAGCTCCGCCGGCGGGCAATACATGCCGGCCGAGGGCCCGTCGGGGATCGGCTCGTGCATCACCTTCCACGGCAGGACGTCCTGGCCGCGGCGCACGCCCTCGCGCACGTTGAACAACCGCTCGAGGTTGATGATGCGCTCGCCCACGCGCTCGAGCTCCTCGACGGTCACGTCCCAGCCCGTGACCGCGCGGACCATCGTCGCGTAGGGATCACCGATGAAGAGGCCGAAGCCGCGCTCGGACGTGAAGCGGCACATGACGAGCGAATCGCCGAGCGCCGTGAAGTGCTGGCTCCGCGCGGCGAAGGCGGGCTTGTCCGTCGTGCCGCGCCGGTCGAAGCCCTGGGCGTACTGGGGCGTGGGCCGCGTGTCGTGGTGGCTTCCGCCGCGGGTCGCGGTGGCGTAGCCGATCGAGAGCCCCTTGAGCGCGCGTGCCGAATGGGCGGGCAGCTCGAGCCCCTTGACCGCGTACACGAGCTTCGTCCCCTCGGGATGGACGGACGCGGCGAGCCGCCAGGCGCCCTCGGCCAGGCGCGTCCCGAACCCCTCTCGGCGCGCGGTCATCTCGACGAGGCGGAGCATGCCGCGCCAGTCGCCCCAGCCGAAGGGCACGCCGACCTCGCTCTTGTCGAGCCAGCCGCGCTCGAGCGCTTCCGCGACGAAGGCCAGGGTGACGCCGAGCGAGATCGTGTCCATCCCGAGCAGGTCGCAGAGGTCATTGGCCAGGATGAGCGCCTCGGGGTTCGAGATGCCGAGCATCGGGCCGAGCGCGAAGATCGTCTCGTACTCGGGCATCTTCGCCCTCGTGCCGGCGAACTCGCCGTCGGCGATCGCGTACTGCTTGCCGCAGGCGACCGGGCACTTGAGACAGGTCGTGTCGCGATCGTGGTAGTGGAGCTTCATCTCCTCGCCGCCGACGGCCCGCGCCTCCGCGAACGTCTCCTGGCGCAGGTTGTAGGCGCCGAGACCGCCGAGCGCGTTGATCGGGCCGACGAGGAACGGCGTGCCGAAGGTCGTGAGCGCCTTAGTGGCGGTCTTGAGCGGCTCGCGCGTCTCGTCGACCAGCGCCTTGAGCGCCGCGGCGTCGGCGATCTCGGTCTTGCGCGCGCCCTTCACCACGACCGCCTTGAGGTTCTTGGCGCCGAGCACCGCGCCGATGCCCCCGCGCCCCGACACGCCCTCGCGGTTCTTCCAGTAGTGGGCCATCGCCGCGAAGCGCACGCGGCGCTCGCCGGCCGGACCGATCGCGATCGCGTCGGCGTCGGCGCCTTCGGCGGCCACCAGCGCGTTCACGGCGTCGCGCGTCGTCGTGCCCCAGAGCTCGGGCGCCGGCTTCACCGTGGCGCCCGCCTCGGTCACCGAGAGGTACGAGGGCGCCGCCGCGCGGCCCGAGATCACGACGGCGTCGAAGCCCGTGCGCTTGAGCGTCGCCGGGAAGCGTCCGCCGAAGGTCGAGTCGAAGAAGAGGCCGGTCAGGGGTGACTTGGTGGCGACGCAGGCGCGGCTGTTGCCGGGCACCGTCGTGTCGGTGATCGGCCCGACGCTGAAGACGACCGCGTTGCCCGGGTCGAATGCGTCGCCACGCCCCGGGACGTGATCGTAGAGCAGGCGCGCGGCGAGGCCGTTGCCGCCGAGGAGCGCCCGGGCCGTGCCTTCGTCGAGCGACTCCTGGCGCGTCGTCCCCGCCGTGAGGTCCACGAACAGGAGACGGCCGCCGTAGCCCTTCACCTCCCGATGTCTTTCAGTCCCTTGCGGGCCTTTTCGAGCACGTCGGCGGGAGCATCCTTCTGAGCCAGGAGCTTCCGGTACACGACCTCCGCCGCGTCGTTCTGCTTGAGCGCGGCGAAGCAAGCACCGGCGCCAAGCAGGCCGCCCCGGCCCGCCGGCGAGTCGGGCGCGACGTACGCGGCGGTCATGAAATACTCGGCGGCGGCGAGGTTGTCGCCCTCGCCCTGGTAGGTCTCGCCGATGGTGCCGGCGGCGGCGGCGGCGACGCCCTTGTCGTCGGCTCGTACCAGGCGCTCGAGCACTTTGCGCGCCTCTACCCAGCGCTTTTCCTGCGTGAGCAGGCGCGCGTAGCCGAGCGCCGCCTCGGGGCGAAGGTCGGACGCGTTCACGTCCTTCAGGGCGCTCGTGTAGGCGTCGAGCGCGCCGGCGCGGTCGCCCGTCGCCTCACGGGCGCGGGCCAGCGCGAGCCAGGCGCGCGGCGCGCGCGGGTCGGTCGGCGTGGTCGCCACGAAGCGCTCGAGCGCCGGCCGCGCGGCCTCGGAGCGCCCCGTCTCCACCTGGGCTTCGGCGAGCGCGAGCCGCGCGGGCTCGAGGAACGGGCTCTTCGGATAGAGCTTCTCCATCAGCGTGTACGCCTCGATCACGACCGGCCACTCCGAGGCCGCCGCGGCGCCGGCGCCGACGCGCTCGAGCGCGTCATCGGCCGCCTCGTCGGCGGGAAAGTCGTCCGCGAGCCGTTTGGCGTTCGCCAGGGCCGCCCGCCAATCCTTCTCGTCGACGGCGATCGCTGTCAGGACGTAGAACAGTCGCGGAGCGGCGCGCCCCTTCGGAGCGAGACCGAGCGCGGCGAGTGCCGGCTGCTTGAAGTCCTTCACCGCGCCCTGCTGGAAGGCGACCACCGCCAGTCCGTATGCGGCGACGGCCGCGACCTCTGCCGTGCCGCCGTCGCGCGCCTCGGTGAGCTTCTTCACCGCCGGCTCCCACTGTGCCTGGGCGAGCGCGGCGGCGCCGAGGCCCAACGCCGCCAGCGGTCCGACGCCCTCGCGCTGGGCCTGCGTGAACGCGCTCGCCGCCTCGCCCGGGCGCCCGGCGGCGAGGAGTGCCGCGCCGAGCGCGGCCTGGGCTCGACCCAGGAGCGGTGGAAACGGGGCTTGTCTGATCCAGTCGCGGAGCGGAGCCTCCGCGCCGGCCGCGCCGCCGACACGGAGCATGAGGATCGCGCGATTGAGTCGGGCGAATTCCGTGCGCGGAGCTCGGGGAAACGTCGTGATGACGCGGTCGAGGAGCTGCCGCGCCTCCTCGCGATCCGCGTCGCTCCGGAGTGCCAGCTCCGAGGCGAGCTCGAGCGCGTCGGGGGCGCGCGGATCAGTGGGGAGCGCCTGCGCGAACTCGAGGAATTCCCGGCGCGCGTCCGCGAGCCGGTCGTGACGCATCAGGGACCACGCGAGCCCGAGCCGCGCGGCGGGCGCCTGGGCGTGCCCGGGGACCTCGACGAGCACGCGGCGGAAGGCGGCCGCGGCGGTCACGTGATCGCCCGCGTAGTACGCGGCCTCGCCCCGCAGAAGGAGCGCGGCGACGCGCGCGTCAGGGGACGCCGCGGCGGAGACGACCCCGGAAAGATCGCGCGTGGCCTGGCGGAATTCGCGCAGCTCGAAATTGGCCTGGGCCAGGCGGTACGCCGCGTACCAGCCGGTGGCGCTCGTCGGTTCCATGCGCTCCGCCAGCTCGTATTGCGTGCGCGCCTCGTCGCGGTTGCCGGCGAGTCGATATCCCTCGCCCTTCAGCAGCAGCACGTACGCGCGGATGCTCGTCGTCAGCGAGCCGCCCAGCAGCTCCTGCGTGACCGCCGGCACCTCCGCCGGCTTCTTCGCCTCGATCAGGGCGCGCGTGAGGCGGATCTGGAGTGGCACGAGCAGCGGCGAGCGGCGCGTCTCGAGCCCGCGGACCATGGTTCTGGCGGCCTCGGGATCGGACGGGAACAGCGCCAGCGCGAGCCCGGCTTCGACCCACGGGCGCTCCGCGCCGCCGCTCTTCAGGGAGCCCAGATACGCGCGGAACGCGCTCACGCTCTCCGGGTAACGCTCGGCCGCGAGACTCCACCAGCCGAGCCGGGCGCGCCCGGCGTCGAGCAGCGGGTGCGGACCACCCTGCACGAACTGGGTCAGCTCCTTGATCGATTTCTCGTACTGACCGGTACGCCCGAGCGATTCCCCGAGCCAGAAGGAGACGTCGCGCGCCAGCGGCGTGGGCACACGAGACGCGAGCGCCGTCCACGCGGCGACCGCGTCGTCGTGCCGACCGAGCGCGTAGTTGGCCAGGCCGAGGCCGTGGCGTGCCCAGGCTTCGAGCTGGGGCGGCGTCGCCGAGGCAAACTGCGTGAAGGTGTCGCGCGCGCGTTGCATGTCGTTGAGCCGGAGCGCGGTCCAGCCGCTCGAGTGCAGGCTCCACACCGCGAATTCCGAAGTTTTCGGGCCACGGGCGAGCTGGCGGAACAGCGTGTCCGCCGGCTGGAACCGATCGAGCCGGTAGTAGGTCTCGGCGAGCCAGTACCGCGCCTCCGTCAGGAGGTCGCGGTCCTTGCCGCGGCGCACGGCCGCCTCGAGATCCTGGGCGGCTTCGTCGTACTCGCCCTTGGCGTAGTGCGCGCGACCGCACTCGAGGGCGTTCGCCGAAATCCCGAAGGCGGCGCCGACGCATGCGAGGGTGCCCGCCGGAGCGACGGGGGCCGTCGGCTTGGCGGCGACGGGCGCCACGATGGGCGCCAGCGGCAGCGCGGGCAGGTCCGAGGGCGACGGCGGCAGCGGCAGGTCGGTCACCGCGACCGGCGGCTTTTCGATGGGCGCCTCGGCGAAGGGGACGAGTCCCGTCAGGTCGGGCGGCGGGGGCGCGAGCGGCAGCACCGTCGCCGCCGGCGCCAGGCGCGGCAACGCGACGAGCGCGGCGAGCAGGACGAGCGCGAGCGCGCGCCGCATCACGACCGTTTCTCGCCGCCCGTGGCCGGCTTGCTGGGCTGCCCCTGCGCCCGGATCGCCGCCGCGCGGCCGCGCGCCCAGTCGCGCAGCGTCGTGTCCGGGCTCTTGCTGGCGACGGCATCGTAGGCGGCGAGGGCGGCGCGCACCTCTCCGAGCTGCTCGCGCGCGAGGCCGAGGCCGGCGAGCGCGCGATACTGGTCAGGCGCCTCGAGATTTTTCATGCCGCCGACGGCCTCGAACGACTTCGCCGCGTCCCGGAAGCGGCTGAGCTTCAGCTCCGACTCGCCCTCGAGCAGCAGCGCCCGGGCGCGGAGACTTTCCTCGCTGGTGGCGGCGGCCGCCTTGGCCAGCGCGGCGGCCTCCTTCCAGTCCTTCCGCTTGAAGGCCGTCTCGGCCAGGTCGAGCGCGGCCTGGGAGGCGAGCGGATGGCTGGGGAACTCCTTGCGGAGTCGTGCCCACGCCGTCTGCTGGTCCTTGACGTTCCCAAGCTTGCCGGCGAGCGCTCCGGCGTCGTAAAGGGCGTCCGGGGTCGCCGACGGCTGCTGCATCAGTTGCGTGTAAGCGCTCTTCTGCTGGCTCGGGCTGCCGGACTTGGCGACCGTCCCGGTGATCGTTCGCCGTGCGGTCGCCGCCATCGGGTGGGACGGATACGCCGCGACGAACGCCTGCAAATCGGCCAGCCCCGCGTCCCGCTCGCCCATGGCCAGGCGCGTCGATCCGAGCAGGTACTGCGCGTCCGGGAGGAGCTTGTGCTTGGGATACTTCGTCGGGAACGCCGCGAGGAGCGGCAGGGCCTCGGGGTAGCGCTTGAGGTCGACGAGCGTTTGCGCGAGGTAGAAGGTGGCGGACGGCGCCTGCGTGTGCTCGGGCCAGGCCGCGAGGAGGTCCCGGAAGGCTTTGACCGCGGGCTCCGGCCGCCGCAGCTCGAGGTCGCACAGGGCAAGACCATAGAGGGCCTCGGACGCGAGCGGCGAGGCCGCGTCCTTGCTGATCACGTCGTCGTAGCCCGAGCGCGCGGCGGCAAACTGCTTGAGGCGATAGAGTGCCTCGGCTTCCCAGAAGCGTCCCTCGAGTTGCTGCGCGGGCAGCGTGGCGACCGCCCGCAGTCGGCGGAAGGCGTCGAGCGCCTTGTCCGAGTCGCCGAGTGCCAGCCGCGATCGCCCGAGTAGAAGCATGGCCGACGGCAATCGGCTGTCGCTCGGGTACTCGATGACGAAGCGCTCGAGCACCCGGCGCGCGATCGGGTGCAACCCGTCGGCGAAGGACCGCTCACCGACGAGCCAGAGCCGGTCGGCCTCGTCGATGGCGAGCGCGGGCGAAGCAGGGAGGCCGGCCAGCAGGATCGACGCCAACGCCGAAATGGAAAGCAGGCGGCGCGTCATGATGACAACTCATGGTAGCACGCCTGTGGTACGGTCTCACCGTGGCTCTGTGCGTGTTCGACCTGGATCACACCCTCATCCAGACACCCCTCGATCTCGCCGCCATGGCGGTCGACATGCGCACGCTCATCGAAGGGGCGAACGGCTCGCTGCCCCCCCGGAACGAGCGCTACCGCGTCGGCGAGCTGATCGCGTACTGCCGGGCGCAGACGCCGGCGCTGGAGGCCGCTGTCTGGGAGGTGGCGCTCGACCACGAGCGGCGGGCGATGGAGGTCGCCGCGCTCGAGCCCGGAGCGCTCGCGGCGGTCGCCGGGGCCCGGCGCGGCGGGTTCGCGACCGCGATCTGGACGAACAACGCTCGGGAGCTCACGCTTCCGGCACTCGAGCGCCTCGGCCTGGCCGGCGAGCTCGACCTGGTCGTCACGCGCGACGACATGCGCGCGCTCAAGCCGGACCCCGACGGGTGGCGCGTCATTTCAGAGTACTTCGGGGGTCGCCTCGCCGGAGGTGCGGGCTCAGCTCCCACTGCCACACACTCCGGGGATCCGCACGACGCGGTCGTCGTCGGCGACTCGTGGGTCGACGGCGTTGCCGCTGCCAAGGCGGGCGTGCCGTTCATCGCCTACCGCGCCCAGCAGGAAGACCTCGACCGCTGGCACGTGACGCCGATCGCTCACCTCGCCGACCTGGCGCTCCTGCCCGCCTGGCTCGAGACCCGAGGCAACGGACGGCCCTAGCGTGGAGCTCTTCGGCGAGCCCGAGCGCACCGCGGCCGCTCAGCGGACGCCGGCGCCCCTGGCCGACCGGATGCGACCACGCTCCCTCGACGAGATCGTAGGCCAGGAGCACCTCCTGGGGCCCGGGCGCGTGCTGCGGACCGCGATCGAGACGGGCGAGCTGCACTCGATGATCCTCTGGGGCCCCCCGGGCTCCGGCAAGACAACCCTCGCGTCCCTGATGGCGAGCGTGGCGGGCGCTCGATTCGTCGCGTTCTCGGCGGTCCTGTCGGGCGTCAAGGAGATCCGTGAGGTGGTCGCCGAGGCGGAGCGCGAGCGCGCCCGCCGCGGGATACGCACGATCCTCTTCGTCGACGAGATCCACCGGTTCAACCGCGCCCAGCAGGACGCCTTCCTGCCGCACGTCGAGAAGGGTACGGTCGTCCTCGTCGGCGCCACGACCGAGAACCCGTCGTTCGAGGTGAATTCGGCGCTGCTCTCGCGCTGCCGCGTCTATGTCCTTCGGGCCCTCGAGGACGACGCCCTGCTCGCGATCGTGCGCCGGGCCCTCGCGGACGGCCAGCGCGGCCTCGCTCAGCTCCGCGCCGAGGTGACCGACGAGGCGCTCGGCTCCATCGCTCGCGTGGCGAACGGGGACGCGCGGGTCGCGCTGAGCGTGCTCGAGGTGGCCGTGCTGCTGACGCCGGCCGCCGGCGGGAAGCGGCAGGTCACCGAAGCCTCGATCCGCGAGGCGTCCCAGCGCCGGACGCTCCTCTACGACAAGACGGGCGAGGAGCACTACAACCTCATCTCGGCGCTTCACAAGTCGCTGCGCGACTCGGATCCCGACGCCGCGCTCTACTGGCTCACGCGCATGCTCGAGGCCGGCGAGGATCGGCTCTACATCGCCCGGCGCCTCGTCCGCTTCGCCTCGGAGGACGTCGGCAACGCCGACCCCGGCGCCCTCTCCCTCACGCTCGCCGCCAAGGCGGCCTACGACTTTCTCGGCGACCCCGAAGGTGAGCTGGCCCTCGCCCAGGCGACGCTCTACCTGGCCCTGGCGCCGAAGTCCAACGCCGTGTACGTCGCATACAACGAGGCCAAGCAGGACGTGAGCGAGCGGCCGGCGGAGCCCGTGCCGCTCCACATCCGCAACGCGCCCACTGGCCTCATGAAGGATCTCGGCTACGGCGCCGGCTACCAGTACGCCCACGACGCGCAGGACGCGCGGGTAGACCAGGAGGACCTGCCGGCGGCGCTCCGCGGGCGCCAGTACTATCGGCCGACCGACCGGGGGCTCGAAGCGGAGCTCGGGCGGCGGCTCGCCGAGTGGCGACGCTGGCGCTCCGAGCGCCAACGGCCTAGGGTGTAGCCCATGTGGCCGCTCAATCTGCTCAAGAGGCGCCACTGGATCTTCCTCGGGTTCTGTGTCCTCTTCCTCGCCTCGTACTCCGGCTTCATCAGCTGGGGCAAGGTCGCGCAGGCGCTCGAGCACCTCGCCGATCAGCCCTCGGTGCGCCAGAAGTTCGCGACCCCCATCGGTCGGGGCGAGGCGATCGTCACCTCGTTCATGTTCGTTCTGCTCACGCCGCTGGCGCTCGCCGCCGCCGGCGGCGTCGTCGCGTTCATTGGGGCGATCGGCGCCGGCATCCTCCGCACGATTCTCCCCGTCCGCGACGTGCCGGACTGGATCTTCCTGAGCGCCGCGTATATCGGCGTCGTCATTGCGGTATGGCTCCTGCGTGGCCTGTGGGCAGGGCCGGCGTGGGAGTTCCTGGGCCTCATCGCCAAGGCGATTCTCATCGCGGCCGGCCCGGTCTGACCGGGATCGGGCGGACGGCCCGCGCTCTGCTGCTAGAATGATTTCTATGCCTCGCTTACGCGTGGGCGTCGTCTTCGGCGGACGCTCCGGGGAGCACGAGGTGTCGCTCGCCTCCGCGGCCTCGGTGATCGCCGCCCTCGAGGAGCGCGGTCACGCCGTCGTCCCGATCGGCATCGCCCGCAACGGGCGCTGGGTCGTCGGCGGCGAGCCCCTGCGGGCACTGGCGGCCGAGGCGCGCGTCGCGCTGCCGTCGAACGACGCCGACGGAGCCGTGAAGAAGGCGCTCGCGGACCGCGCCGAAGCCGTCGAGAGCGCCGCCGTCGAGGGCCTCGCGCGCTCCGAGCCCGCCGGCAGTCTCCCGCCCGAGCTCCGCCAGGGGCTCGACGTCGTCGTGATCATGCTGCACGGTCCATACGGCGAAGACGGCACGATCCAGGGGCTCTTCGAGCTCGCCGATGTTCCGTACGTCGGCGCGGGCGTCCTCGCCTCCGCCGTGGGGATGGACAAAGCCGTGATGAAGGCCGTATTTCAGGCGCACGGCCTGCCCATCGTGGAGCACCTCGTGGTCACCCGGCACGAGTGGCGCCAGGCCCCCGAGCGCGTCTCGGCGCGTGTGGCCGAGACCATCCGCTTTCCCTGCTTCGTCAAGCCCGTGAACCTGGGCTCGAGCGTCGGCATCAGCAAGGTGCCCGCGGCGGGAGCGCTCGCCACGGCGGTGGAACTCGCCGCGCGCTACGACCGCAAGATCATCATCGAGCGGGCCGTGCGCGCGCGTGAGATCGAGGTCAGCGTGCTCGGCAACGACGAGCCGATCGCCTCGCTCCCCGGCGAGATCAGCTACCAAGGCGAGTGGTACGACTACTCGACCAAATATCAAGAGGGTCAATCGCGCCTCACGGTGCCGGCGCCGGTATCGCCGGAGATCACCGCGCGCATCCGGGCACTGGCGATCGCCGCCTTTCGCGCGATCGACTGTTCTGGCATGGCCCGCGTCGACTTCTTTCTCGAGGGCGACCGGGTGCTGGTCAACGAGATCAACACGATCCCGGGCTTCACCGCGACGAGCGCCTACGCCAAGATGTGGGCGGCCTCGGGGCTCGGCTATACCGCCCTGGTCGATCGCCTGATCGAGCTCGCCCTCGAGCGCCATCAGGGCAAGGCAACCGCCGGGTGAACGAGGCCCCGCTGGACCAGGGGCTGACAGGGTGACCGTAGACGTCGTCATCGCCGGCGGCGGCACGGGGGGCCACACGAGCCCCGGCCTCGCGGTGGCGGCCCTCCTGCGCGAGCGCTCGAGAACGTGCGCGTGGATCGGCTCTCGCTCCGGCATCGAAGCCCAGCGCGTGCCCCAAAGCGGCATCCCGTACGTCGCCATCTCCACCGGAAAGCTCAGGCGCTACTGGGCGTGGCAGAACGTGGGGGACCTCGTCCTGAACGTCCCGGCGGGCATGCTGAGCGCCCTTCGCGTCCTGCGAGCCCTTCGTCCCCGCGTCGTCTTCGGCACCGGTGGCTTCGTCGCGCTCCCCGTGATGCTCGGCGCCGCGCTGCTGCGCGTGCCGATCGTCCTGCACGAGCAAACCGCGGTGCCGGGGCTCGCCAACAGGGTCGGTGCCCGGTTCGCGCGCCGCATCGCGGTCACGTTTCCGGACCGGGCCGGGCGCTTTCCCGCCTCCCGCGTGGTCGTGACCGGCAATCCCCTCCGGCCCGAGCTCCGGGCCGGCTCGAGGTCGAGTGCAATCGCCCGCTTCCAGCTCGATCCGGCGGTGCCCCTCGTGTACGTCACCGGGGGCGCCCTGGGCGCCCACCGGATCAATCGGGTCGTGGGGGAGGCGCTGGCGCCGCTCCTCGAGCACGTGCAGCTGATCCACCAGTGCGGAGACAACCCCGCGACGGGCGACCGGCCGTGGCTCGAGGAGCGCCGCTCAGCGCTGCCGGCACCCCTGGCCCGCCGCTACACGGTCGTGCCGTACGTCGGCGCCGAGCTCGCCGGGATCTACGCCGCGGCGGCGCTGACGGTCGCCCGTGCCGGGGCCGGCACGGTGAACGAGTGCTGCCAGCTCGGCGTGCCCGCTCTGTACGTTCCGCTGCCCGGGACCAGCGGCGACGAGCAAACGGAGAACGCGCGGCTCGTCGAGCGCGTCGGGGGCGCCGTCGTCCTCCCCCAGCCTATGCTCACGCCGGAGCGGCTCGTGCGCGAGATCCGCGTGCTGCTCGCCGACCCAGGAAGGCTGAAGCAGATGGGCGAGCACGCGCGGACCCTGGCGGTACCCGACGCCGCCGAGCGGATCGTCGCTCTTCTCTCGGAATTCTGCCGGTGACCTCCCTGCCGGGAGTGAATGGGTGGGCATCGGGCCCCCCATCGTCAGTACGTCGCGGGTCGGCGACCGCGGAGGTCGAAGCGCAGCGCGCAGTCGTCGCAACGCGGCACCGCACGACAATTCGATTTACCGACCGCCACGAGCAGCGCGTGAAACTCGTTGAACAAGTCGGGATCGGACGGCAGGTGTGCCTCGAGCCACGCGCGCACCTCTTCGTAGCCCGCCCGAGGGTCGATCAGGCGGTGGCGCGCGAGGACGCGGCGGGCGTACGCGTCGGCGACGAACACCGGCCGGCCCGCGGCATAGAGGAGAATCGCGTCGGCCGTCTCGGGACCCAGGCCGGGGATCTCGAGAAGGCTGGCGCGGAGCGCGCCGAGCGGCATCGCCCGCATCCGGCCCAGTCTTCCACCCAGGCGCTCCAGGAGCCAGCGGGTCAGCGCCTGCAGGCGGCGCGCCTTCACGCGGTGAGTGCCGGCGGGGCGGATCAGGCGCGACAGGCTGGAGACGTCGAGGGCGGCCACCTGCGGCGGCGTCAGCACCCGGCGGGCGCGGAGCGCCGCGATGGCGCGGGCGGCGTTGACCCACGCGGTGTGCTGGGTGAGCACGGCGCCGACGGCGACTTCGTACGGGGTCCGGCCTGGCCACCAGCGCTGCCGGCCGAAGCGACGGAGCAAGGCCCGGTACAGGCGCAGAAGCCGGGCCTTGAAGCGATCGCGCGGCGGTCCGGGAATCCCGCCCCCCTGCCGCAGCGTTTGCGGCGCTGAGCCGATGCTCGGGCTCATCGTCCTCCTGCAGACCCTGATGCTCGCCGTGAGCGGCCCGCCCACCTCACCGGAATACCTTCCCATCCGGGTTGCAGAGGCCGAGGGCTACTTCGCGCTCGAGGGGCTGGCCGTCACGGTCAAGACGACTCGCGCCGAGTCGGGAGCCGCCGAGGCTCTGGTTCAGGGTCAGGCCGACCTCGCCGCGACGACTCTCGAGGCGATCTTGCGTTTCGGCCTGCGAGCGGCGAGCCAGGCCCCGCGGCTCGTCTTTGGGCTGACGGCTGCGCCCCCGGTCGCTCTGCTGGTCGCGGCGCCCCACGTGGCTACCGTCCGCTCCATCGAGGACCTGTCCGCGGTGCGGGTGGGCGTCACGACGCCGGGGGCGCCCGAGCACGCCTGGTTCGGCTGGCTCCTCGCCCGGGCGGGGATGAGCATCGCCCAGATGCGCGTGACGAGCCTCGGCGGACGTGGCCTCGCGGCCGCGATCGACTCCGGGGACGTCCACGTCGCGCTCGTCCCGGAGCCGATGGCCACCCAGCTGCTCAGCCAAGGCCGAGCCAAGCTGCTCGCCGATTTTCGAACTCCGAGCGCCGCCGCAGCGACACTGGGCTCCAGTACGGTGAACGCCGCCGTCTTTGCGCGTGCCGACCGGCGTCTGTCGGACCGCGACCTGTCCGGCCTGGTCCGCGCTCTCAGAAAGGCCGAGCAGCGGATCCGGAGCGCAGAGGCGCGCGAGCTGGCCGGCAAGCTCCCGACCAGAGTGGTCGGCGAGTCCGACGACTTCGAGGCGCGGCTTGCGACCTCGCGTGCGCTCTATCTGCCCGACGGCCTGGTCTCGGCCGACCAGCTTCAGCAGACGATCGCGATCATCCGGACGCACACGCCGCTGCCGCAGTCGGTGCGCATCCCGCGCCCAGAGGAGATGCTTCAGATCAAGCCCCCTGCTCGCTGACGACGACGCCGAATTTCTCCAGGAGTCGGCGCGTCGCCTCCAGAGGCAGCCCGACGACGTTGGTGTACGAGCCGACGACGCCATCGACCAGCGCGCCCTGAAGGTCCTGAATGGCGTAGGCGCCGGCCTTGTCGAGGGGCGAGCCCGACGCCGCGTACGCCTCGATCGTGGCGTCCGGATACGCCGCCATCAGCACGCGGCTCACGACCGTCGTGGACGCGGCGCGCCCGGTCGCGGCGTCGACCACGCCAACGCCCGTGAGGACCTCGTGCTGTCGCCCGCGCAGTCGGACGAGCATCGCCCGAGCCTCCTCCGCTCCCGACGGCTTACCGAGCGCCACACCGTCAATGACGACAATGGTATCCGCCGCCAGCACGACCCCGCTCCCAGCCCGGGCGGCAACCGCGCGCGCCTTCCTTAGCGCGAGCCCGGCGACGGCCTCTGCCGTCGGGCCCCCCTCCAAAACTTCGTCGATGTCACTCGGAATCACTTCGAACTCGGGACGGATCCTGCGCAGAAGCTCCCGCCGCCGCGGGGATTGAGACGCCAGGATCAACCTCATGGCTCTAGTCGGGCCGCCGGGGGATGGCGGGCGGGCGCAGGGGGCACGCGACCGGCGGAGTGGGACCCCCGCGTCCCGTCCGCAGCTCGAAGAGCTGCGATTCGGGCAAGTGGGTGACGGAGCCGTCAACCGTCGGGCCCCCGAACTCGGGACAGATCCCACGCAGAAGCTCCCGCCGCCGCGGGGACTGAGACGCCAGGATCAACCTCGTGCCCCCTGCGCCCGCCCGCCATCCCCCGGCGGCCCGACTAGAGTCGGCGAAGAGCGACCGCAGCGAGAACAACCCCCACGACGCCCACCAAATTGACCTTGAGGCTCAGGCCGAAGGTCATGGCCAGGAATCTCAGGTCGACCGTCGCCGGCGGCGTGAGCCCGATCGTCGGCCCCCGGCTGATCAAGTCCTGAGCGAGTCCGGCCGGGAGAAGGCTGCCGAGAAGCTCCCCGAGCAGCGAGCCGATGACCAGACCGGCGATGACGACCAAGAGGATCAGCCCGATGCCACGCTGGGCTGCCATCTAGGGGAAGGCTCTCAGGAAACGATCAGAGGGTTCGCGTCCGTGACGACCCGGGTCTGTCTCGCGATGCTCTTGCGGATGAACTTCGGAAGGCTGAAGGCGTGCTGGTGGGTCACCCCGTCCCAGTACTCGAGCGGGCCCTTGATCCTGTCGGCGATGAGCTTGTCCACCGTCTTGGCGTCCTGCCGGTTGGGGTCGACCTTCTTCGACGCGACGATGAACCCCCACGGAGTGCCGAAGCACGAGATGAAGCTCTGATACGCGGCGACGACGGGAAAAACCTCGCGAAGCGTCCGGTGAATCGACGTGAAGAAGGCGAGCTCCCCGAGCTTCGTCATTCCAGCCTGCAGCGACATGGTGCCGCCGGGCGTGAGCCGGTCTCTCACGAGCGCGTAGAACTCCTGGGTGAAGAGCATGCAGGCCGGGCCCTCCTCGAGCGGCTCGACGAGGTCGACCGTGATGAAGTCGAAGCGGTCCTGGCTCCTCTCCAGGTACGCCCGAGCGTCCTCGTGCCTGACCTCGGTCCGCGGGTCGTCGAAGGCCCCCCGGTGCATCTCCGGGAGGTGCGTCTTGCAGAGCTCGACCACTTCGCCGTCGATGTCCACCATGACGGCCCGTGTGATGGAGGGGTATCGAAGGATCTCCCGGAGCGTCGCGCCCTCTCCCCCACCGATCACCAGGGCGCTCTTGGGTGGGCCCTCGGTGGCCAGCAACCCCGGGTGGACCAGGGCCTCGTGGTAGATGAACTCGTCACCCTGGCTGGACTGGATTCGCCCGTCGAGCACCAGCGTCTTGCCGTAGGCGGCCGTCTGCAATATTTCGACGTGTTGGAATTTGGTCCGGGTCTCCACGATCGTCTTCGCGATAGCATGCATATGCCCTTCGAAGGCCGTCGTGGTCTCGAAGAACCACTTATAGGACTGCGAATTGATCAACTGACAGAGACCGGATGCTTGTTGGCGATCGGCACCGCCGAGTTGAGGAACATGCCCCGCTGCATCTCGACGATCGAGGTGCGTTCGGCCGCGAACTGCTCGACCAGATAGTTGGCGGCGACCTCCGGCTGGAGGACTTCGCCGCAGGAGAAGATGTCCACGGCCGCGTACCGGTACTCCGGCCACGTGTGGATCGCCAGGTGGGATTCCGCGATGACGACGACTCCGCTGATGCCGAACGGGTTGAACTCGTGGAAGACGACGTCGACGATGGTCGCTTGGGCCCGCTTCGCTGCCTCCACCAGGGCCCCCTTGACGGCCTCGAGGTTGTTGATGGCGTCAGGGTCACAGTCGAACATCTCGAGCAGAAGGTGTCGTCCCAGGGCGTTCAAGCCAGTGGTCCCCCTTTCGATCCGTTCATCTACCGCACCTCTCCTGCGACGCTTTATTAGCGTCGCGATTACGCACGAAAAAATTTCGCTTATGCAACAAAACTTGTTTCACTGTAGGGTCCGTTTTTACCCATTGCAAGAAAAAAACGCAATTCCGCCCGCTCCCCGCCGCACTCCCCGCAGCGCTCCGAGATGGCCCGGCTCGTAGTTTCCGCTTGCAATCGGAAGACGAGTCGATAGAGTGACGAAGAATTCATGCGCGCGGTTTCTCCGAGCTTCATCGGCTGCAATCTCCCCCTTGCCGACGCCCGCATCGTCGTCTACGGCATTCCCTTCGAGGGGCGGGTGAACCTGCGAAAGGGGGCCGACGCGGGAACGCGCGACGTCCGGCTCGGCTCCGAATCGATCGAGACCTACTCGCCGGCGCTCGCCCGCGACCTGGAAGACCTGGCGATCGCCGACATCGGCGACTGCGAGCTGCCCGACGGCGCGCCGCCGCGGGAACAGCTCGACGCCGCCCGCGAGCAGATCGCCGCCTGGTGGCGTCCGGGGCTGATCCCGTTCATGCTGGGCGGCGATCACACCGCCACCGTGCCGGTGATCGAGGTCCTGGCGCCGGCGTTCCCCGACCTCCGCATCCTCCACCTCGATGCGCATCCTGACCTGCGCGAGGAGTTCCTCGGCGAGCGCTACAACTACGCCTCGGCGCTGGCCCGCGTGATGGACGTCGTCCCGCCCGAGCGCGTCTACCAGGTCGGGATCCGCACCGGCGCGCGCGAGGAGTACCACCGGCGGCGGCCGCACTTCTTTCCCATGTACCCCATGGTGGCCGGGCATCCGGTGGAGGTCGTGCGCCGTCTGCTCCCCGAGCTCCGGAGCTATCCGCTCTACGTCACGATCGACGTCGACGTCCTCGACCCGGCTGAAGCGCCGGGGACGGGCTCGCCCGAGCCCGGCGGGCTCCGAGTGCCGGAGCTGGTCGAGATCGTCAGGATGCTGGAAGGCTGCCGGGTGATCGGCGGAGACCTCGTGGAGGTCGCTCACGCCTGGGATCCCTCCGGCCGGACCGGCATCGCCGCCTCCTGGGTGATCCGGGAGGCGCTCCTGGCCTGGTGGGGAGAGCTCCGCTGAGGCTACGCGAGAAGAGCCGCGCCCGGGAGTACAGCGCGCCTCGGTTTTACGAGATCGCCTTCGACCTCAACCGCAAGGGCGAGGTCGACTTCCTCGTCCACTGCTTCAAGCGGTTCTCGCGCCATCCGGTCCGCCGGGTCGTCGACATCGCCTGTGGCACCGGGCCCCACCTCATGCGACTGGCCGATCGCGGCTACATCATGTCGGGACTCGACCTGTCGCCGCGGAACATCCAGTTCCTGCGCGAGCGGCTCGCGGCGAAGGGCCATCAGGGCGAGCTGGTCGTCGGCGACATGACGAACTTCCGCCTCGCCCGTCCCGTCGATGCGGCGATCTGCATGCAGGACTCGCAGGGACACCTCCTGAAGACCGAGCAGCTCGTGGCTCATCTGAGAGCCGTGGCGAAGTGCCTCCGGCGGGGCGGGCTCTACGTCTTCGACCGCTACATGGCGTCCTCGTGGACGAACCCGGCGCGGAGCTGGTCGTGGTCCAGGCGCCGCGGGCCGCTGATCGTGCGCGCCTCGTTCTCGGCCCTCAACGACGTCGATCCGGTGACCCAGGTCTTCCGCGAGCGCATGACGCTCGAGGCGGTGGAGAACGGCACGCGCCGGGTCTACCGGCAGACCCACCTGTCGCGCATGGTCTTTCCACAGGAGTTGAAGACCGTGGTCGAGCTGGCCGGCGGCTTCGAATTCGTCCAGTGGTTCTTCGGCTTCAAGCCCGAGCAGGTCCTCGAGCGCTCCCGGCACCCGATCATCATGGTCGTCGTCCTCCGCAAGAAGTAGGTGAGGCCGGCGGGGGCGGTCGAGGTCCGCCGCCGGGTCTTCGTTTGCGCGCCCACGATCCGTCACCGCGACGAGTTCCTGGCCCTGATGCGGTCGAGCCGCGCCGCGCTCCGCCCGTGGGTCGCGCCACCGGCGAGCCGCGCGGCCTTCGTCGCGTACCCGCGGCGGACGCGGCGGCCGACCGAGCGGGCATTCCTGGCGGGAAGGGCTACATGAGCGACGGGCTCCGACTGGTACTCCGGCACGCCTTCGGGGCCCTCGGACTGCACCGTCTCGAGGCGAATATCCAGCCGGGCAACCGCGCGTCGATCCGGCTCGTCAGGCGAGCCGGCTTCCGGCGTGAAGGGTTCTCTCCGCGCTACCTGAAGATCTTCGGGCGATGGCGGGACCACGAGCGCTGGGCGATCACCGCGGAGGCGCGCCGGCGGTGAAGCGCGGCCAGCCGGCGCTGCGGCTCAAGCGCGGGCACGAGGCGGCGCGAGCCCACCCGTGGGTCTTCAAAGGCGACGTGGCCGACGTGAGCGATGTCGAGCCCGGCTCGGCGGTCACGGTCATCGACTCGGGCGGCCGCTTCGTCGGGCGCGGTCTTTACAATCCGCGCCCCGCGCTCTGCTGCCGCATCCTCACCTGGGCCGACGAGCCGCTCGACGCCGCGTTCTTCCGGCGCCGGGTCGAGAGCGCCGTCGCGCTTCGCTCGCGCGATCACGCCCAGGGGCCGCCGACGCTCTGCCGTCTGATCTGGAGCGAGGCCGACGGGCTGCCCGGGCTGGTCGTCGACCGCTACGGGCCCGTCCTCGTGACTCAGTGCCTCACCCTGGGGATGGCACGTGCCCGGCCGGCGATCACTGCCGCGCTGGCCGGGGTGTTCCCCGACGCGCCCGTCTTCGATATGGACGAGCCGGCCTCCGCTCGGCTGGAAGGGTTCTCGGCGGCCCTGGGATGGGCTCGGGGCTCCGGGCCGAGGAGCGTTCGGGTGACCGAGGGCGGCGTCGGCTTCGAGGTGACGATCGGAGTCGGCCACAAGACCGGCCTCTACCTCGACCAGTGCCAGAACCGGGCTCGCGTCGGGGCCCTGGCCCGCGGCCGCGACGTCCTCGACGCCTTCAGCTACACCGCCGGCTTCGCCTGCCACGCGCTCCGTGGCGGCGCCCGGCGGGCCGTCTGCATCGAATCGTCGCCCGAGGCGATCGCCGGGGCCCGCCAGAACCTCTCGCTGAACGGGTTCGAGGCCCAGGCGGAGATCCGCGCCGAGAACGTCTTCGACGAGCTGCGGCGGCTCGAGCGCGCCGGGGCGCGGTTCGGCGTCATCGTCCTCGATCCGCCGGCCTTCGCGCGCAGCCGATCGGCGCTCGACGCGGCGGCGCGCGGCTACAAAGAGATCAACCTGCGCGCCCTGCGGCTGCTCGAGCCCGGCGGCAGCCTGCTCACGTTCTCGTGCTCGCATCACGTATCCGACGCCGCCTTCGAGGAGATCTGTCGCGACGCCGCCGTGGACGCCGGCGTCCGGCTCCGCGTCGTCGATCGCCTCACCCAGTCCAGCGACCACCCCGTCCTCCTGACCGTCCCCGAAACCCGCTACCTCAAAGGCCTCCACCTAGAAGCTCTGTAAGAGGCTGGGCCTCACCAGCCCGCGACCACACAACGGTCAGCCGCTACCGGCCGCACGAGGATGATGAGGGGGGCGGAGCGGGCTGGGCGGGGGAGCGGGGCTCGCGAGCGGCGTAGTGGGACCCCCGAGTCCCGCCCGCAGCTCGAAGAGCTGCGATTCGGGCGAGTGGGTGACGGAGCCGCTCGCGAGCCCCGCTCCCCCGCCCAGCCCGCCCCGACCCTGTCCCGTCACCAAAAGCGCGTCTCGCCGTGCTTGAGCACCCAGATACGGTCGAGATC
>DASPZZ010000149.1:0-5660 GCA_035635995.1 Binatia bacterium
AGAGCGTGGCATTCTCACGACGGCTCAGCGCGCGCAGGCCGTCGGCCAGCGGGCGCGGCACGGCGAAGTCGTGGCTCGCCGCGGCCGACCCCGAGGGACCGAACCGCGGACGATCGCTCGGGAGCTGGAGCGGGTCGGGCAAGCCCGCCAGGCGCTCGCGCCAGTACTGGCGGTGGGCGTCGAGGACCTCGCCGCTGAGCCGATGGCGCTGCCAGAGCGCGAAGTCCACGTACCGGACCGGAAGCTCCGGCAGCGGCGAGGGACGCCCGGCGAGACGCGCCTCGTACAGGGCGGTCAGGTCCCGGACCAGGATGCCCAGCGACCACCCGTCGGCGACGATGTGGTGGACCACGATGCAGAGCTCGTGGTCGTCGGGCCCGAGTCTGATCAGAACGGGCCGGAAGAGCGGCCCGCTCGCCAGGGCGAACGGACGCCTGGCGTGCTCCCGGACGAGCCGCAACGCGGCGGCCGCTCGCGTGGCCGCCGGCTCGCGCTCGAGGTCGGCGATCTCCAGGGTTACCAGTTCCGGGGGACCGATCCGCTGCACGGGCGCGCCCTCCGAATCCGGGAAGATCGACCGCAAGGACTCGTGCCGTTGCACGAGATCGCGGAGGGCCCGGGTGAGCGCGGCGACGTCCAGCGGGCCCCGCAGCTTTCGTCGCGCGGCGATGCTGTAGGTCGTGGAGCCGGGCTCGAGCTGATCGAGGAACCACAGTCGTTCCTGGGCGAAGGAGAGCGGGAAGTCCTCCTCGGACCCGGGATGGCTCGTGACGAGCGACAGCGAGTCGACGCCGGTCCCGACCGTGACGACGTCGGGGTTCTCGCCGGCCGCGCGAAGCCACTGCACGAGCTCCGCCTTGCGAAGGGCGAGCTCGGCGCGCAACGCGTCACTCAGGGCGCCCCGGGGCGCGCTGCAGCGCAGTCGGTCGCCGTCGACGGTCAGCCGGATGTCGAGCGCGCGAAGGTGGGCGACGAGCTCGGCCGCGGTCATGCGCGGGCCGTCTAGAATTCCTCGATCACGCGCTCGTCCGGCTTGCCGGCGGGCATGCTCTTGAGCAGGGCTTCGACCTCTGCATCGGACAGTCCGGCGAGGTGCGCCATCAGCCGGTCGCGGCTCGCCCCGCTCCGGGTCGGCGCCGGCGCCGCCGCGGCATCGCCGGACCTCTCGGCTCTCGCGATTTCCCGGACGAGCCCAGCGATCGTTGGCTCCTCGAAGAGACGGCGGAGCGGCAGCTCCACCCGGAACACCTTCCGCACGCGCGCGATGACCTGGATGCCCAGGAGCGAGTGACCGCCGAGCTCGAAGAAATTATCGTGCACGCCGACGCGATCGAGCTTGAGCACCTCCGCGAAGATCTTCGCGAGCGCCTCCTCCTCGCGCGTACGTGGAAGGGTCGGCTCGCGCTCGCGCGCGGGCTCTGGCGATCGGAGGGCGTGCCGGTCGACCTTGCCATTGGGCGTCAGGGGCAGCGCGTCGATGGTCACGAACGCCGCGGGGAGCATGTAGTCAGGGAGTCGCTGCCGGAGGAAATCCCGGAGGTCGCCCGGGACGGGGCCGCCACCGCGGAGAACGACGTGGCCGATCAGCCGCTCGTCCCCCCCGGCGCCCGCGACCGTGACAACGGCCGCCTCGATCGCCGGATGCGCCCGCAGGACCGCCTCGATCTCGCTCGGCTCGATCCGGATCCCCCGGATCTTGACCTGGTTGTCCACCCGTCCGAGGAACTCGAGGTTGCCGTCGGGCAGGATGCGGCCCCGATCGCCCGTCATGTACAGGCGATCGTCGGGCGCGCGCCCGAATGGATCCGGGATGAACTTCTGCGCCGTGAGCTCCGGATTGCCGAGATAGCCGCACGCCAGTCCGTCGCCGCCGACGTGGATCTCGCCCGGCACGCCGATCGGCACCAGGTTCGAGTGACGGTCGAGCACATAGACACGGGTGTTGGCGATCGGCCGCCCGATCGGAATCCGCTCAAGGGACCGGGTGTTCTCCACGACATAGGCGGTCGCGTCGGCCGCGACCTCTGACGAGCCGTACAGGTTGACGAGCGTGGCGCCCGGCAGGGCGTCCGCGAAGCGCCCCGCCAGCTCGGGCGTGATGGCCTCGCCGCTGGTGACCCAGAATCGCAGCCGCGAGAGCCTGTCGGATATGTCGGGGACACTGTCGAGCAGGAGCCGGAGGAAGGAGGGCACCAGGACGATCCGCGTGACGCGACTCGTCGAGAGGATCTCCACCAGCCGGGCCGGGTCTTCCATCGCCTCGTCCGGGACGATCACGGTCCGGGCGCCCTGCAGCAGCGGTCCGAACACCTCCCACATCACGTCCACGAAGCTCAGCGCCGTCGTCTGGCAGCAGACGTCGTCCGGGCCGAACGGCCAGCGGCGCCACATCCACGCGAAGCGATTGATCGATGCTCGATGGGGCGACAGCACTCCTTTCGGCGTCCCGGTCGACCCGGACGTGTAGATGACGTAGGCGGGGTCCTGCGGGCTCACGTCGCCGTCCGGATACCCGGCGGCTCCGGTGTCGGCTTCCCCGATGGCGTCGAGGCAGACGACCTCGCTCGCGCCAGACGGCACGCGCTCGAGGAGCCGCTGCACGGTCAGCAGAACCGGCGCGCGGCTGTCCTGCAGCATGAAGGCGAGCCGCGCCGGTGGATACGTGGGATCCATCGGGATGTAGGCCCCGCCGGCCTTCAGGACGCCCAGAAGCCCCACGACCGCGTCGATCGAGCGCTCGATGCAGACGCCGACCGGGACGCCGCGCCCGACCCCTCGCGCACTGAGGCGGGCGGCGAGCCGGTTGGCCCGCGTGTTCAGCTCGGCATAGGTGATCTGCTGATCTCGGTAGAGCAGGGCGACGGCGCCCGGGGTCCTGGTCGCCTGCGCCTCGAAGAGCTGATGGATGCATCGGTCGCGCGGGTAGTCGGCCGAGGTGTCGTTCCACTCGACCAGGAGTCGGCGGCGCTCCGCGTCGCCCATGAGCGGGAGGGCGGAGAGGCGCCGTCCCGGGTCTGCGGCGATACCCTCGAGCAGCGTCTGGAAGTGTCCGATCATGCGACTCACGGTGGCGTGCTCGAAGACGTCGGTGCTGTACTCGAAGCCGCAGAACAGTCCGTCGTCGGTCTCGGCCATTTCGACGGTCAAGTCGAACTTCGCGGTGCCGATGTCGATGTCCAGCTCGTCGAGCCTCAGGCCGGGGAGATCGAAGGTTTGCTTGGGAGCGTTCTGGAGGATGAACATCACCTGGAACAGGGGAGAGTGGCTCAGGCTCCGCGGCACCTTGAGCGCCTCGACGATCTTCTCGAACGGGATCTCCCCGTGGCTGTAGGCCTCGAGCGCGTTCTCGCGCACTCGGGCCAATAGCTCGGGAAACGTCGGGTCACCCGAAAGATCGGTTCGCAGCACCACCGTGTTCACGAAGAAGCCGATCAGGCGCTCGAGATCGAGCTCGCTGCGCCCCGCGGTCGCCACGCCGACGACGATGTCGTCGCGGCCCGTGTAGCGGGACAGCAGCGTTTGGAACGCCGCCAGCAGCGTCATGAACAAGGTTGCGCCGCCCCCGCGGCTCACGGCCGTCAGGCGGTCGGCCAGCGCCGGCGGAAGCACCCGCGTCTGGACGGCGCCGTGCGCGGTGCGGACCACCGGACGGGCTCGGTCGGCGGGCAGGTCGAACGCGGGATCGGCTCCCGCGAGCTGGGTACGCCAGTACGCGAGGTGCCGCTCGAGCATTTCCGGGGTCAGCGTGGCGCGCTGCCGTCGCGCGAAATCCGCGTACTGCATCGGCAGATCGTCCGGCGGCCACGCGCGCCCGGTCGCCGCCGCCTCGTAGGCCCGCGTGATCTCCTTGAAGAGCACGCTCATCGACCAGGCGTCGGTGACGATGTGGTGCATCAGCAGGAGCAGGACGTGCTGCTGTGCCTGCAGGCGCAGCAGGATGGCCCGCAGGAGCGGTCCCCGGCTCAGCTCGAACGGACGCCGCGCCTCGTCGCGGATCAGCCGCTGCGTCTCGATCTCGCGCGCGGCTTCCGGCAGGGCGCTCAGATCGACGATCGGGAGCTCGAGCGCGTCGCCGGCGGTGATGACCTGGATCGGCCGCCCGTCGACCTCTTCGAAGGTTGTTCGAAGCGACTCGTGGCGGGCGACGACTTCGCGGAGGCTGTCGCGCAGCGCCGGCACCGAGAGGGCGCCGCGCATCCTGAGCGCGCGCGCGATGGTGTACGCGGGCGTCCCCGGCTCGAGCCGGTCGAGCAGCCAGAGCCGCTCCTGGCCGTGGGAGACCGGGGCGATCCTCCGGAAGACCTCCCGCTCGCCGGGTGTCACGCCGACGGCTCCTGCCAGAGATGGCCCGCCGGCGCGGCCGCCGGGCGTTCGACGGCGACCGCAGCGACACACCTTGGAACCAGATCGAGCGCCTCGATACGCCAGCGGCCGGGCGCCGCCGCATCGCCGTCGACGTCCTCGAGCCTAGCGGGCTGGCCGGGCTCGAGGTTGACCGTGAAGCGCGTGAGCGGGTGAATCAACCCTGTGCCGACCGCCTTGACGTACGCTTCCTTCCGCGTCCAGCAGTTGAAGAAGCCCGCGGGTTGTTGAATCGGCGGCAATCCGCGCAGTGCTCGTCGCTCCGCGGGCGAGAACATGCGCTCGGCGATCTCGTGCAGGTCGGGCATGGGCCGGATGCGCTCGATGTCCACACCCACGCGCCGGCCTCGGGCAGCCGCAATCAGTCCGATGCCGTCCGTGTGCGACGCGTTGAATTGCAGGTCGGATCGGTCAAAGGGGGGCGCCAGCTCAGGCTTGCCGTAGGCGCTGTAGCTGAAGCGGATCGCGGCAGGCTCGACGTCGAGGCACTCGGCGAGCCGCAGACGCAGCGACGCCCGGCCCACCACGAAGCGGTTCGCGTCGCGACGGAAGTGAAACCGCCCGGCCCGGGCGCACTCGTCCTCGCTCAGGAGGCCGGCGAGACGGGCCACGGCCCGCGGTCCGACCTCGAGACTCACCCGCCAGACTCTGACCTCATTCTGCCTCAGCCAGCCGGTGGTCCTCGCCGGCCAGGCAGTTACCGCATCCATTACGCTGGCCCCTCGATGACGATCGGATGTGCCGCTCTGGGACGGCCCTCTAGACCGAAGTCCCTCTATTATACGTATACGATTCGTCACATATGCACCAACAAAGCCCAGTCCAGGAGCCTTGACCGATACGGCCTGCCGCGGTATCAGTCATGGCGACCCACGGGACGTTTCGAGACGGGACCAGCACCCCGCGAGAGGAAGGAAGCGCTCATGGTAAGCCGACGAGTCGTCAGATCGTATCAGGCGCGCTACAGCATGGGCGCCAACAAGGCGGCCATGTACGACCTCACGGACGCCATCGACGTCCACGCCCACGCGCGCGGCCACGACGAAGAGGAGCCGCTGCACGCCGCGCAGGAGGCGAGCCGCGCGGGCATGAAGGCGATCCTGTTCAAGAGCATCTCGCCCGGCCGCCCCTGGGACGTCGCCCGACAGGTCCAGGAGGACGTCGACCGCTGGGCCGAGCGGGAGAACCTGAGGCCGGTGAAGTGTCTGTCCGCCTGGGTGGTCGGGATTCCGCTGAAGCCCGTCGACTTCACGGAGATCAAGGCGGCGGTAGAAGGCGGCATTCTCGGCATGTGGATG
>DASPZZ010000150.1:0-2437 GCA_035635995.1 Binatia bacterium
CTGGGCGCGAGGGCTTGGAGTGAATGCGGCACTGGCGGCGACTGCCACCAGTGCCGCGAATACCGCGACGGTCGTCCTGAAGAAGCGTGGCATCCCGGCCGTATCTGACGCGGCGGGTCTCGACCCGCGGCGCCCGCGGCAACTACCTGGACACGTTACTTCGAGCGACGCAGGATGATTTGCCCCACCGTGGTCATGCCGGTCATGGTATCGCCCTTGACCTCGAGCTGCGAGAACGTCGCGGTCGCGAGCGAGAGCTTCAGGAGCTCGCCCTGGACGGCGCCCTTGACCGGGCCCGAGAGGTCAGGACGTGCGGCGACGGTGATGTTGCCCGTCACGTCGGTTCCGGTCTGGGCCAGCGTCAGGGTGACGGGCACGCCGGCCCCGCCTTGGCCGGCGTATCCCGCCCACGTGCCGACCACGTTGGCGGTCGGAGCGTTCGCCATCGCCTTCTCTTCCTTCATGGCGGCGCACCCGACGGCAGCGACGCAGAACAGCGCGAGAAGCCCGACCGTGGTTGCTCTGATCATGGTTTCCTCCATTGTGGGGTGATCGAAGCTGTCGAGGGGGATCCTCTGATCCGTCCTTGTCCGCCACAGCTCCTCCCGGGGCAATGGGACCTTCGGCCTATGCCAAAGGGGTGGGATCCTTGACGCGCGGCTCGATTGACCGCAGCATTTCGGACCAGGACGATGAGCGACGAGCGGATCCTGACAACCCGCCGGCAGTGCTGCCTCGGGCTGATGGCCATGCTCGCGGCGGGCTGCTCGACCGGCGAATCGCGGCCCTCGCTGATCTCGGCGCAGAAGGAGCGCGAGCTCGGTCAGGAGGCGGCGAGCGAGGTCGAGCGCACCGTGGGGCTCGTGCAGGACCCGGCGCTCGTCGGCTACGTGAGCGAGATCGGGCGCCGGCTCGTCGCCCACACGTCGACACCGGACACGCCGTACCAGTTCCACGTTGCTGACGACAGCGAGCCCAACGCGTTTGCGCTGCCCGGCGGGTTCGTCTACGTCACCCGGGGCCTCCTGGCGCTGGCCAACAGCGAGGACGAGCTCGCCGGTGTCATGGGGCACGAGATCGGCCATGTCGTGGCCCGGCACTCCGTCCGCCAGGTCGAGGCGTCCACTCCGTTCTCGATCCTCTTCGGTGTCCCGAGCGCCATCGTGGGCATCGTGAGCCCCGCGCTCGGTGGAATCCTGGGCGGCGTCGGCAAGCTGGCGAGCGGGCTCGTGCTGGCGCCCTACAGCCGCGACCAGGAGCGCGAGGCGGATCAGATCGGTATCCAGCTCGCCGCGCGGGCCGGCTGGGATCCGGCCGGGCTGCCGTCGATGCTGCGCACGCTCGAGCGCGAGGAGGCGCTGGCCGGAGGCGATCCCTCGCGGGGCAGCTTCTTCGCCAACCACCCGGCGACGCCGGAGCGCGTCAAGAACACCACGGCGGCGGCGAAGGCCCTGACCCGCGGGCCCGGGCGTCCCATCGCCGCCCCCCGGCCGGCGTTTCTCGCGCGGCTCGACGGCCTCATCGTGGGCCCGGACCCGGCCAACGGTATCTTCGTGAAGAACCTCTTCGAGCATCCAGGTCTCGCCCTCGCCCTCGAGATGCCGGCCGGATGGAAGACCAAGAATACTCCGGTCGCCGCCATCGCGAGCGAGCCCTCGGGCCGCGCGGCGGTGGCGCTGCAGATGGCCGCCGAGGGCAGCGATCCCGTCGAGGGAGCGCGCCAGGACGGCCTCGAGGAGCGCGAGCTGAGCCGGCTGACTCGGACCACGATCGCGGGGCTTCCGGCGGCTCAGCTCGTCGCGCAGGACCGCGAGGTGCGCATGCACCTGACGTGGATCGCGTACCGCAACCAGGTGTTCCGCGTGTCCGGCATCGCGGCGATCCGGACCTTCGAGACCTACCGCGAGGCCTTCGCGCGGACCGCGTCCAGCTTCCGCCCGCTTCGCCGCGACGAGCGCGAGCGCATGACGGAATTGCGCCTGCGGCCGCGTCCGGCCCGCGCCGGGGAGAGCCTCGCCGCGCTCGTGACCCGCACCGGCGGGACCTGGAAGCCGGAGCAGACGGCGGTCGCCAACGGCATCGCGGTCGACGCGAAGCTGAACGAGGGGTTCCCCGTGAAGGTCCCGATCCGACAGCGCCACACCGAGTGAAGCGAAGCGGACTCGCCGTCGCTTTCGTCTGCCTGCTCGGGCTCCCGGTTGGAGTCGGCGCCTTCACGTTCGTGTACGCGAAGGGCTTTTCCTACCTCTCGACCGACCCGCGCGCGTGCGTGAACTGCCACGTCATGAATCCGCAATACGACGCGTGGCTCAAGAGCGGCCATCGGCACGCCGCGACCTGTGTCGAGTGCCATCTGCCGCACGCGGGCATCGCGAAGTGGGCGGCGAAGGCCGAGCACGGATTTCGGCATTCCGCCGCCTTCACCCTGCAGAACTTC
>DASPZZ010000151.1:0-16284 GCA_035635995.1 Binatia bacterium
TCGGTCCGCCCCGCCTTGAGGTCCCGGTTGAGCTCGCGCCGGTCCCCGGCGAGCTCGCGGCGGTCCTGGCGGATGTCGCGGTTGTCCCCGCGCAGCTCGCGCCGATCCTGCCGGACGTCCGTTCGGTCACGCTGGACGTCCTGAGCGTTGCGCAAATCCCGCCGATCCTTCTGAAGGTCGCGCCGGTCGTCGCGCCGGTCACGGACATCCTCGCGGAGCTCGCGCTTGTCGTCGCGTAGCTCGGCGCGATCACGCTTGACCTCATCGGTGCGCCCGGCCTTGACGTCCCGGTCGAGCTCTTGTCGGTCCCCGGCGAGCTCGCGCCGGTCCTCACGGATGTCACGGTTGTCCCGCCGGAGCTCGCGCCGATCCTGGTGAACGTCCCGCCGGTCTTGCTTGATCTCCCGCCCGTTCTGGGCGCCCGCGGCGCCATAGCCCAGCGCCAGCACCACCGCTCCCACCGCCACGGTCGTCAGAGGCTTCATCGGTCTTCCCTCCGGTCTCCGGATATCGACCGCTTGAACCTACTGATTGATTGGACGTTGGGCGTATCCGACCGTTTACGGCCGCCCCGCCCTCTCAGATGGCCAGAAGCGTGCCGGTGATGTGCGCGGACGCCTCGCGCGCGAGCATGGCGATCGCGTCGGCGACGGCCTCGACCGGGACCCAGCCCTTCCGGTCGCTGTCCGGCATCGCCGCGCGATTGGCCGGGGTGTCCATGGTGCTCGGCAGCACCGCGTTCACCGTGACCCCGTCCGCTCGCGTCTCCTGGGCGAGCGCCTGAGTGAAGGCGATCGCCCCAGCCTTCGCGACGGTGTAGGCGATGAAACCGCCCGCGGGAGGCACCACCGCGCGGGACGCGACCACGACGACGCGGCCGTACCGCGCCCGGACCATGCCGGGGACGACCGCCTTCGCGGCGCTGAACGCGCTCGTCAGATTGAGGTCGAGCATGTGCTTCCAGGTCTCGACGTCCGTCTCGAGGAGCGAGCCGCCGGCGAAGCCGCCGACGCCGGCCACGAGGATGTCGATCTTGCCCCGCGCGGCGACGACGCCCTCCGCGAAGGCGGTCATCGCCTTGAGGTCGATCACGTCGACCGCCTGCATGACCAGCCGGTGGCGGTCGGCGGCGGCCACCCGCTGGGACAACCGGTCGCGTTCCCCCTCGACGGCGTACGGCACGGCGACGATCGCCCCGTCGGCGAGGAGGCGGAGCGTCACGGCTTGTCCGAGCGCTCCGGTCCCGCCCGCGACGACGGCGACGCGCTCGGCGAGTGCGGCGGTCATTGTAGCGGGGTCCGTGAGGCCGGCTTGGACCGAGGGTGGCCTGATACAGGCGCGCGTGGCTCCGGTCCGCGGACAGCCCGGGGCTCCGCTCCGCAGTCAACCCGGGGACCCGGGCGGCGGCCAACTCGGGGCTCCGATTCGCAGTCGACCCGTGGCTCCGGGCCGCGGACAGCCCGGGACTCCGCACCGTGGACAGCTCGGCGGGGCTCTCCTCGGCGGGCAATCCCCGGCCTGGCCTGAGGCGCGTGCCGGCTCCGCTCGTCGATCACTCCGCAGGCCCGTGCATGATCGAGGAGCGCTGAATTTCGTCGTAACGGACCTTGCCCACGTCGAACGCTTCGAGGTTGTCCCGCAGCTTCTTGAAGGTCTGCTCGAACGACGGCAGTGTCTTGCGCGCGCGCGTGAGCGGCGTCGTGCGGGCCAGGAGGTAGTTCTTCACGTAGGGGTGGTTGATCCCGCGCTTTTTGATCTTCGCGACGACGACGCCGAGCGCCGCGTCCGCCGCGCGGACCAGGTCGGCGCGCTCCGTCCTCGTGTCGAGGCCCTTCGGCAGCGCCTGCTTCAAGAGCTTGTCGACCCGGCGGAGAATCGGCGCGAACGCGCCGCCCGCGAACCGCTTGTTCTCCTCGTAGAGGAGGCCGAGGGTGACGAAGTGCGCCGATTCGAACTGAAACGCCCACGTCTCCTCGGTGGTCTCGGGCTCCTCCTTCACGAGCGCCCGGTACATGCGGATGACCTCGAGCGACTTCTCCTTGAGGTTGTGCGCCTTCTCGACGTTGAGCGGGAGAACCTCGAAGACCATCGCCGGCTCGACGACCAGGATGACCGGGATGAAGTCGGTCTTGAGCTTGTCGAGGACCGCGCGCCGGTGGTTGCCGTTCGGCGTCCAGTAGACTCCCGGCCGGGGCGAGATCACGACGATCGGGTCCACGAACCGGTCGAGGCGCTTGATCGACTCGGTGAGGCGCTTGACATGGGTCGGCGAGAGATCGCGCTGGTAGGGGCTCGCCTCGCACTTGGCGCGGGGCAACAGACAGAAGAGCTGCCAGTGATCGCCGACGGGCTCCTGGTAGAGCGCCAGGACCCGGCCGCCGTCGCGCTCGACCTGTGAGGCTAGCTCCTGCGCCTGTCTGGAGGGCTCTTTCTCAGGCATCGTCCTCGGGTCCGCGTCGGCGGTACGTTAGCACATGCCGGTCCGCGGCCCTCACCCGGGCGCGTTGATCTTGCGCAGCAGGACCATCCACTCCTGGCCCTGCCGGGGCCTCACGGAGCGCGGCGGGTAGGCGCGCTCGAGACGGAATCCCGGCGCGAAAAGGCGACGCACCTCGCGTTCGGAGACGGGAAAGGGCGGGCCCGCGGCGCGGCGCCGCAGCGGAAAGAAGCACGCCAGCAGCCAGCCGCCCGGCTTCAGGATCGCGCCCATCGTCCGCACGTACTCCGCGCGGCGCCGGGGCTCGATGGCACAGAAGCACGTGTACTCCCAGACGCCGTCGAACGCGTGCGCGTAGTCGCGGCCGAGCGTGAAGATGTCGCGCTCGACGAACTCGGCGGGAACGCCGTCGGTCTTGGCGAGCGCGCGGGCCTCGGCGATGGCGGTCGCCGAGAAGTCGAAGCCGACCGCCGCGAAGCCTCGACGGGCGAGGTACCGCACGTCGTGGCCGCGCCCGCAGCCCGGCACCGCGACGCGTCCGGAGGCCGGCGCCGTCCGCTCGACGAACTCGACGAGCGGCGGCGCCGGCTGGCGCAGCTCCCACCCGTCGCCTCCGCGCGCGTAGAGGTCGGTCCAGAACTCGGGCGTGCTCACGCTGGCCACGAGAGCCCCTCGAAGTCCTCGACGGCGCGCTCGGCGCCCGCCGTCCGGAGCTCCATCTCGGTGTGGGCGGTGCTCACGCCGACGACGCGCATCCCGGCGCTCCGCGCCGCCTGCACCCCCACCACGGCGTCCTCGAACACGAGGCAGTCCGCGGGGTCGATCCCGAGCCGGCGGGCGGCGAGCAGGTAGGCCTCGGGATCGGGCTTGCCCCGGCGTACGTCCTCGGCGGTGACGACCACCTCGAAGCGCTCGCGCAGGCCGGCGCGACCCAGCAGCCCGTCGACGTCGTAGCGCGAGGCCGACGTGGCGACGGCGCGGGGCACGCGACGAGCCGCGAGCTCTTCGACGAAGGCCGCGACGCCGCGGACCAGCGTCGGCCCCCCGCGCGCGAGTCTCCGATAGTGGTCGTGCTTGCGCGCGGCGAGACGCTGCGCTTCGGCCCGCGACGTCGCGCGGCCGAGGAGCAACGGCACGGCCTCGACGCTCGGCCGGCCGATCGTCAGCCGCCAGAACTCGGGCGCGGCGGGAGCGAGCCCGAGCTCGTCGAGGAGCGCGCGCCAGGCCTGTCGGTGATGCGCCCCCGAGTCCACCAGCACGCCGTCCATGTCGAAGATGACAGCGCGGGTCTCCACGCCTACCGGAGCCGATAGAGGGGGGCCAGCGTGCGGAAGGTCTCGAGCGCGGCGGAGCGGTACTGGGCCTCCGTCCAGCGCGCGGCCTCCGCGGCCGGCACGGCGCGCCCGACGACGAACTGGCCGTCGCGGGTCCGGGTCAGCTCGTCGGCCAGCTCGCCGAGCTTCTCGGGTGTGAGGTCGGCGAGCGAAGCCGCCGGCTCCTCGTCGTGCTCGTTCTTGAACCACGCCAGGTGCTTCACCCGCCGCAGGACCGGCCCGACCTTGGGCGCGTTCTTCTTCCACGCCGCCGCCCAGCGCCGCTTCTCGGCGTGCTCGGGGCCGATCTCGAAGAGAAAGCGCACGCCGCTGCGCGAGACGGCGATCTTGAAGTGACCGTGCTTCTTGTAGCCTCGGGCGTCGGGCCCGAAGGCGACCCACGTGTCGTCGGGTGGGTTCACCGTGCGGCGGGCGTGCCTGGCGACGTGCGCGAAGACATCGTCGCCGACCGAGCGGCTGACCGAGGACGCCAGGCGTCCGCCGAACGCGTCGAGCTTCGGCCGGACGCGGGCGCGGATCTCGGTCATGCGCGGGTTGAACCCCTGCACGTCGAAAATCTTGAAGTCACCGGCGACGAACGCTAGGGACGCCATTGGTGCTCTCCTCGGGCTCAGAGGTCGACGGATTCGAGCATGGAGTCGATCGGGTTCATCGCGAAACGGAGGTTACTATAAGGGCTCGGATCGCGGCTGTAAACGGCGACGAAAGGAGCCCGCGTGATTCGCGTCCTGCAGCTCCTCACCACGACGGCGCCCGGGGGCGGACCGCGGCAGGTCTTTCATCTCGTCCGCCATCTCCCGGCTGGCGAGTTCAGCGTCTCGGTCGCGGGCCCCTGGGACCCGCGGTTCGCGGCCGACCTCCGGACGCTCCGCGTCGAGCTCGCCGCGGTCGCCGTCGACACGCTCCGCCGATTCCCGCTGACGCTCCGCCGCGCGGTGCGGCTCGTTCGCGAGACGCGTGCCGACGTGGTGCACACGCACGGCAAGGGCGCCGGCCTCTACGGTCGGCTGGCCGCGCGGCTGGCCGGCGTGCCGGCGATCCACACCTTTCACGGCATCCACTACGAGAGCTATCCCCGGGCCGGCCAACACCTCTACCTCGCGCTCGAACGATGGCTGGCGCGCCTCACGCACACCGTGATCAACGTCTCCGAGAGCCAGGAGGTGGAGGCGCTGCGCCTTGGCGTGGCCCGGCCCGGGCGGAGCGCGGTCGTGATGAACGGTATCGATGTCCACGAGCTGGCCGCGCGGTCACGCACCGAGAGGGCGGATCTTGGACTGCGCGAGGACGAGCAAGTGCTGGGCTGCGTGGCGCGCTTCGACCCGGTGAAACGCCACCAGGTTCTCGTGAGCGCGCTCGCGCGCGTCGCGCGTCGACACCCGAAGGTGGTGCTGCTGCTCGTCGGTGACGGGCCCGAGAAGGCCCGGATCGAGCACCGCGCGGACGAGCTGAAGATCCAACACCGTGTGATCAGCCCCGCGATCGGGTGGGAGACGAATCCTTACCCGAGCTGCGACCTCTACGTGACGGCGTCGGCGAAGGAGGGGCTGCCGCTGGCACCGCTCGAGGCGATGGCGTCGGGGCTCGCGGTCGTCGCCACGAACGTTCCCGGTCACCGCGAGGTGGTCGACCCCGGTGTGACGGGGTTGCTCGTGCCTCCGGAAGACGTCGACAAGCTGGCCGACGCCATCGAGTCCTTGCTGGACGACCGGGCCCGCCGCCTGAGGATGGGGGAGGCGGGACGCGAGCGGGTCCGTAGAGAGTTCACGCTCGAGCCGATGGTCGCGAAGACGGCCGCGATCTATCGGACCGCGGCTGGTTCCCGCGAACGGCTCCGTCGAGTACCGTAGGCGGCGCCGCGTCCGTCCTTCGGCCTACGGGCCGTCTTCGCGCCGGGTGCTCCGCGCCGAAACGCCGGAAGCAATAGGGCTCGCGAATGCTCATCGGACCGTCGGCCCAACCCTCCCGTGGCGAGTTCCGGAGTGTCGAGCAACCGGCGACCGGGCCGATCGAGTCGGCGATGATACAATCGCCGCGTGAACGATCTCGCGCTCGTGACGGGCGGCGCGGGCTTCATCGGCTCGCACCTCGTCGAGCGGCTCCTCGCGGACGGCGGACGCGTGCGTGTCCTCGACAATTTCTCGACGGGCGCGCGCGCCAACCTCGGATTCGCACCGCGGTTCCGCCGCCAGCTCGAGGTGATCCGCGGGGACGTGCGCAATCTTTCGGTTGTCCTGCGCGCGGCGCGCGGGGCGCGCGTGATCTTCCACCAGGCGGCGATGCGCTCGGTGCCGCGCTCCGTGAAGGACCCGCTGGGCGCCAACGACAACAACGTCACCGGCACGCTCCACGTGCTCGAGGCCGCGCGGCGCTGCCGGGTTCCGCGCGTGGTCTACGCGTCGTCGTCGTCGGTCTACGGTGAGCGGCCGGAGCTCCCGAAGCGCGAAGACCAGCCGACGGCGCCGCTCTCGCCGTACGCCGCCTCCAAGGCGGCCGGCGAGCACTACGCGGTCGTCTGGACCCGTCTCTACGGAGTCGAGACGGCCGGGCTCCGCTACTTCAACGTGTTCGGTCCGCGCCAGGATCCGAAGTCGGAGTACGCGGCGGTGCTCCCGCGCTTCATCCTGTGGGGGTTGCGCGGGCGTCCCCTCGAGGTTCACGGTGACGGCACCCAGTCCCGCGACTTCACCTACATCGACAACGTCGTCGAAGCCAACCTGCTGGCGGCCAAGGCGCCGGGGGCGCCGGGCGAGGTCTTCAACGTCGGCTGCGGCAACCGCGTGAGCCTCCTGGAGATCATCGCGAGGCTCGAGGCGGTCCTGGGGCGACGCCTCGAGCGCACACACGCTCCGTCGCGTCCCGGCGACGTGCCGCACACGCTCGCCGACGTCTCGAAGGCCAAGCGGCTCCTGGGCTACTCGCCGCTGGTGGACTTCGACGAGGGGTTCCGGCGCACGGTCGAGTATTTCAGGTCGTCGTTCAAGCGCTAGGAGGTCGCCCGATGCGTCAGTTCGGACCGCTGTTGCTGCTGGCCGCCCTCGCGTTCGGCCCGATCGTGTCTCCCGCCGCGGCGTCGGCGCAGAACCTCGTGGTGCAGGTGGCGACGGAGCCGCCGGGCCTGGACCTCACGGCGACGCCGGCCGCCGCGACGGCGGCGGTGGTCTTCTACAACGTGCAGGAGGCCCTCGTGAAGGTGGATCGCCACGGCAAGATCGTGCCGTGGCTCGCCGAGCGCTGGCACACCGCCGACAACAAGAACTACACGTTCTTTCTCAAGCACGGTGTCCGCTTCCACAATGGCCGCGAGCTCAAAGCCGCCGACGTGAAGTTCGTCATCGATCGGGCGATGAACCCCGAGACCAAGCACCCGTACCCGCGGTACTACGCGGCGATCGCCGACATCATCGTCAAGGACGACTACACGATCACCTTCACGCTGAAGAGCACCACCGCGAATTTTCTCCTCAACATGGCCCGCCAGGGGTCGGTCGTGTATCCGCGCGAGGCCGTCGACACCCTGAAGAGCGAGCCGATCGGCACCGGACCCTACAAGCTCGGGGAGTGGGTGCGGGGCGACCGCATCGTGCTCGTGAAGAATCCGGACTACCACGTCAAGGGGCTGCCGAAGCTCGACCGGGTGACGTACCGCTTCATCCCGGACCCGAACGCGGCGCTGGCCGCGCTCAAGGCCGGCGACGTCGACGTCGCGATGTTCGGCCTCGGCCCCGAGCACATCCCGGAGCTCCAGAAAGACGCGCGCTTCCAGGTGATCATCGGCGAGACGACGAACGACGTCGTCATGGCGATGAACAACTCGCGCAAGCCGTTCACCGACGTGCGCGTGCGCCGCGCCGTCACGCTCGGGATCAACAAGCCCGAGGTCGTCAAGGGCGCGATGTTCGGCCTCGGTCGTGTGATCGGCACCAACGTCGACCCGCTCAATCCCTACTTCGTCGATATGTCCAACGCCGTGCCGTACGACCCGGCCAGGGCGAAGAAGCTGCTCGCCGAGGCGGGCTACCCGAACGGGTTCGAGGCCGTGCTGAAGGTCGCGCCCCAGTACTACTACACGGTGCGGACGGGCGAGGTCCTCGCCGACCAGCTCCAGAAGATCGGCGTGAGGGTCAGGATCGAGCAGATCGAGTGGGGCCAGTGGCTGTCGCGGGTCTTCAAGGACGCGGAATACGACCTCACCATCATCGGCCACGCCGAGGCGTGGGACATCGCCAACTACGCCGACCCGAAGTACTACTTTCGCTACGACAACGCGGACTTCCAGCAGCTCTTCAAGGAGTCCGAGATCACCGTCGACGACAAGGCGCGCCGCGAGCTCTACGTCAGGATGCAGCAGAAGCTCGTGGAGGACGCGCCGGTCGTATGGCTCTACATCCACCCGCGGCTGGCCGTGACCAAGAAGGGCCTGCAGGGCCTCTGGAAAGACCTGCCGGCGCCGGCGTTCGATCTCTCCGAGGCCGCGTGGGCCAAGTAGCCGGGACGCTCACGTAAGGGCGTGCGGCGGTATATCGCGAGGAGGGCCGCGGCGTTCGTCGCGACCCTCTTCTTCGTCTCGGGCCTCGTGTTCGTCGTCGTCCGCGTGCTGCCCGGCGATCCGGCGCTCGTGATCATGGGCCCCGAGGGGAGCCCCGAGGCGGCGGCGCGGCTGCGCGAGGCGCTGGGGCTGAACAGGCCCATCCCGGTCCAGTACGGCGAGTGGCTCACGCGCGCGCTGCGGGGCGACCTCGGCGTGTCCCTCCAGTACGACGTGCCGGTGGGACGGCTGATCCTGAGCCGGCTGCCGGTGACGCTCCCGCTCACGCTGCTGGCGGCGTTGCTCATGACGGCCACGGCGCTGCCGCTCGGCCTCTACGCCGCGCGCCGCCACCGCCGCGCGGGCGACTACCTGGCGATGGTCGTCTCGCAGATCGGCATCGCGATCCCGGGATTCTGGGCCGGCCTGCTCCTGATCCTGCTGTTTTCCGTGCACCTGGGCTGGGTGCAGTCCGGCGGCTTCGCCGGCTGGTCGAACGGGCTCTGGCCGGGCGTGCGCTCGCTACTGCTGCCGGCGGTCGCGCTCGGACTCTTCCAGACGGCCGTCCTCGTGCGGGCCACCCGCTCCTCGGTGCTGGACGTGCTGCGCGAGGACTACGTGCGCACCGCGCGCGCCAAGGGCGTGGGCGAGCTCTCGGTGATCGGCAAGCACGCACTCCGCAACGCCCTGATCCCGATCGTGACGGTGGCCGGCCTCCAGCTCGGCCAGCTCATGGCCGGCGCCATCATCCTCGAGTCGGTCTTCGCGCTTCCGGGCCTCGGGCGCCTGGCGCTCGGCGCCATCACGGCTCGAGACCTGCCGGTCGTGCAGGGCGTGACGCTCTTCGTCGCGTCGACCATCGTGCTGATCAACTTCGCCGTCGACCTGCTCTACGTGGTGCTGGATCCCCGCATCCGCTATGACTCGTGATTCTCGAGCCATTGCAGCGTCGCCTCGCGGCGCGGCGCCGCTCGGCTCCTCCTGCCACTTGCGGTGATCAGGCAGCGTCCGCTCCGACACCTGACGTTCACGCTGGGCGCCGGGATCACCACGCTGCTGATCGCGACCGCGGCGCTGAGCCTCGTCTACACGCCGCAGGATCCGCTCGCGATGTCGATCGCCGGTCGCCTCCAGGGACCGTCCGGTCCGCACCCGTTCGGGACCGACCAGTACGGCCGCGACGTCCTCTCGCGCGTGATGACGGGCGCCGTCATCTCCATCGCGGTCGGGGTGATCGCGGTCGGGATCGGCGCCGCCGCGGGAATGCTGATCGGGATTCTGAGCGGCTACGTGGGCGGGTGGATCGACGAGGCGTTCATGCGCCTGGTCGATGCGATCCAGGGCTTCCCGGCGATTCTCTCCGCGCTCCTGTTCGCGGCGGTGTTCGCTCCGGGAATCGTGATCAGCATGGTCGCGATCGGCATCGCGTTCGTCCCGGCGTTCGCCCGACTGACCCGCGCGGGATTTCTCGAGCTTCGGGCGCGCGAGTTCGTCGTCGCGGCCCGGGCGCTCGGCGCGGGCGACCGGCGACTCATCGTGCGGCACATCCTGCCGAACACGCTGCCGCCGCTGATCATCCAGGCCACGACCAGCTTTCCGATCGCGATCCTCGCCGAGGCGGGCCTGGCGTATCTCGGGCTCGGGACGCAGCCGCCGCACCCGTCCTGGGGGCTCATGCTCAGGGAGGCCCAGAATTTTCTTTCGATGAACCCGTGGTTCGCGGTGTTCCCCGGCGGCGCGATCGCCCTGACCGTGCTGGGGCTGAATCTGCTGGGCGACGGCCTGCGCGATCTGCTCGACCCGAAGATGGCGTGAAGCGGAGCGCCGGCCCAAACGGTGGAATTCGGTGGCCAAATCGCCCGGCGGATCGCGCTGGGACCTAAGAAGAATTGACATTTCCAGAAGTATGTCGGTATCGTAACGCTTGGTTTTGGCGCAGCCCCGCTCAGTTGCCGGCGAATCCAAGCGGTGCGCCTCGGAGAGTGCACGACGATGAAGGTTTACAACACGTCCTTCACGCTGTCGACGGACGAGCGCACCGAGATCTCCGACATCACCAAGCTGGTGCGAGACGCGGTCCAGCAGCTCGCGGTCACGACCGGCATCGCGCTCGTCAACACGCTCCACACGACCTGCGCGCTGTTCATCAACGAGTTCCAGAGCGCGCTGATCGACGATCTCAAGTCGCTGGTCGAGCGGCTCGTGCCCGAGCGCGACGGCTATCGTCACGACGACCCGCGGGTGTCGGACTGCGAGCGCGGCAACGCGCACTCGCACCTTCGGGCCGCCCTCCTCGGTCGCAACATCGCGGTCGGGGTGAACAACGGTGAGCTGACGCTGGGCCGTTTCCAGTCGGTCATCTTCGCCGAGCTCGACGGGCCGCGGAAGCGCGAGATCAGCATCCAGGTGATCGGCGAGTAGCCCGGGCCTCGCTGGGAGGGGTAGCGCCTCGATCCCGGCGGCGGCGATCGTCTCTCAGGTCCTTTCCCGCTCTTGTCTTCGGAACACCATGTTGAAGTACGGCAGTGCCAGCGATGGCGACAATCCGAGGCGCCCGAGCGTTCGGCACGCGACCGCGAACAGTGGCAGGAGGGCTCGCCTTGTGCCGGAACGGGCGGTGTCGCGGAAGAAACTCCAGCCGTAGCCGGCCTCTTCGGTAACGTCCGCCAGTGAGCGTCGTCCGGTGGACGGAAGGCACTGGCGCAACGAGGCGTTGCGCCAGGCCCCGTGACGGTCGAAGTCCTCGAAGCGCACTCCTCTGAAGCGCGGCCGCGCGAGGCGCGCGTAGGCGAACGCGGCCCGCCGAGGGAACCACTGCACTCCCGGAAGGCCGACGGAGTGCGTCTCCAGAGGGAACGCGCGGTTCGGCGTATCGAGGATCACGATGTGGCCGCCGGGGGCGAGGACACGGTACCACTCGTCGACGTGGCGGTGGCGGCCTTCTGGCGGCAGGTGCTCCACAACGCCCACCGCCAAGACGAGGTCGAACGCGCCATCGGTGAACGGCAGCCGCGTGGTCTCCTCGTCGGTCAGGCAGAGCACCCGCCGCACCTTCGCGAGGCCGAGATCCTCGACCTTCGCGCGCGTCATGTCCACGAACGCCCGGTCGACGTCGAAGGTATCGATCGTGGCCACGAGTGGCTGATCGTTGAGGTATTCCGTGATGTGACCGAAGGAGCAGCCCACCTCGAGCACGGTGAGCCGGGAGGCTCGGCGCGCGGCCAGGTAGGCGAAAAGGCGCTCGAGGAAGTGACGGCCGCGCGTCTCCTTGAAGGGGAAGTAGAGGGGAGCGCGGTCGATGCCTTTCCGCTCGATCAGCATCCGGATGAGGCGCTCGGTATAGTAGGTGTGGTGCTCGCGTCCCTGGGTCCTCAAGACGCGCTCCTTGCCGCGGTCCTCGATCGCATACCCGCTCCCGCCCGAGGTCACGAGGGCGATTATAGGGCCGGAAGCCGTCAGGCCCCTCGGCGTCCTCGCCCTGGCCAGCCCTAATGCAGCGGGGCATATCCTTGACTTCGATGATGTTTTCGTCGTCCGTCGTGGTTTTTCTTGACACGCCGGCGCGCGTCATGTTCAAGTACTGAACGTTCAAATGATGAACATCGACCGCCGACCTGCGGCGTGACCGTGGAGCGTCACGCCGAGCGCGACCTCGAGATCCTCACCGCCATCGGCGAGGGCCGTCCCCTGAGCCAGCGGGCACTGGCTCAGCGTCTTGGCGTGGCGCTGGGCTTGACCAACTTGTTGATCAAACGCCTGGCCCGAAAGGGGTCCATCAAGATCGTCGAGTTCCCGAAGAAGCCCGCCGCCCGTAAGCGCCTCCGATACCTCCTCACGCCGAAGGGTATCGCCGAGAAGAGCCGGCTCACGTACGAGCACATGGCCTACTCGCTGAACCTGTACCGGCGCGCGCGACAGACCCTGCGTGAGTCGCTCAGCCCCTTCACTGGCCGGGGCGTGAAACGCATCGCGCTCTATGGCACGGGCGAGCCGGCCGAGCTCGCCTACCTGACGCTCAAAGAGTTCGGTCTGGAGCCCGTCGGCGTCTTCTCGCGGGAGCCGAACGGTGATTTCCTCGGCTTCCACGTGCGACCGATCGCGGAGCTCGCCGGCGAGGAATTCGACGGCCTCATCCTGGCGACCTTCGATCGTCCCGAGCAGCACGTTGCGGAGCTGACGAGCCTGCACGTGCCGCGGGAGAAAATTCTCACGCTCCGCCGGCCGGCGTCGGCTCCGAGCGCCGAAGCGGGAGTGGGGTGAGCCGGATGCGCGCGGAGGCGAGTCGTGGTCGGCAGTGGAACGAACGTCGCGCGCTGGTGACCGGGGGTGCCGGGTTCCTCGGCTCACGCGTCGTGGATGAGCTGAAGCGACGCGGCTGCCGGGACGTGTTCGTTTCGCGAAGCCGCGACTACGATCTGCGGCGGGGCCAGGACATCGAGCGCGTGCTCCGCGACGCCCGACCCGACGTCGTGATCCACCTCGCCGCGCGCGTGGGCGGGATCGGCGCCAACCGCGCGCACCCCGCGGAGTTCTTCTACGACAACTTGCTCATGGGCACGCAGATGCTCCACGAGTCCTGGCGCGCCGGCGTGCCGAAATTCGTCAGCATCAGTACGATCTGCGCCTACCCGAAGCTGACGCCGGTTCCGTTCCGCGAGGCCGACCTCTGGAACGGCTATCCCGAGGAGACCAACGCGCCATATGGGCTCGCGAAGAAGATGCTGCTCGTGCAAGCGCAAGCTTACCGGCAACAGTATGGCTTCAACGCGATCCACTTGATGCCCGTCAACCTCTACGGGCCCGGCGACCACTTCGATCTCGAAGACTCTCATGTGATCCCGGCTCTGGTCCGGAAGTGCCTCGAGGCGAGGGAGCGAGGAGAACCGGAGATCGTCTGCTGGGGCGATGGCACGCCGACGCGCGAGTTCCTCTACGTGGAGGACGCAGCGGAAGCGATCGTGCTCGGCGCCGAGCGCTACGACGGTCCGGAGCCCGTCAACCTCGGCTCGGGAGTGGAGATCAGCATCAAGGAGCTGGTCCAGCTCGTCGCGAAGCTCACGGGCTTCGAGGGCCGCATCCGGTGGGACACCGCGAAGCCCAACGGGCAGCCGCGCCGATGCGTGGACACGGACCGCGCGGAGCAGTGGCTGGGCTTCCGGGCGCGCACCGCCTTCGAGGACGGCTTGCGCCGGACCGTCGACTGGTACCGGACGCAGCGGGTGCAGGAAGCCACGCGGTGAACTGGCACGACCTCTGCGTTCTGGTCACCGGGGGCACGGGTTCCTTCGGCCGGAAGTTCGTGGAGGTCGTACTCCGGGAGCTGGGGCCGAAGAAGCTCATCATCCTCAGCCGCGACGAGCTGAAGCAGCACGAGATGCGCCAGCGATTCCCGGACCGCGGCGACTCGCCGAGCCGCTACTTCATCGGCGACGTCCGCGACCGCGAGCGGCTCTACCGGGCGTTCCAGGGCGTCGACGTCGTCGTGCACGCCGCGGCGCTCAAGCAGGTGCCGGCGTGCGAGTACAACCCCTTCGAGGCGATCCTCACCAACATCATGGGCGCGAAGAATGTGATCGATGCGGCGATCGACTGCGGGGTCAAGCGCGTGCTCACGCTCAGCACCGACAAGGCCGTCAACCCCATCAACCTGTACGGGGCCACGAAGCTCTGCGCGGAGAAGCTGTTCGTCGACGGCAACGCGTACGCCGGCGCGCGCGCGACCCGCTTTTCGTGCGCGCGGTACGGCAACGTCGTGGCCAGCCGCGGCAGCGTGATCCCGATCCTCCTCGAGCAGCGGCACAACGGGCGCATCACCCTGACCGACCCGAGAATGACGCGGTTCTGGATCACGCTCGACCAGGGCGTGCGGTTCGTCATCCAGTGCATCGAGGAGATGGAGGGCGGCGAGATCTTCGTCCCGAAGATCCCGTCGACGACCCTTCTCGATCTCTCGCGCGCGCTGGCGCCTGGATGCGAGGTCGATGTCATCGGCGTGAGGCCGGGCGAGAAGATCCACGAGGTGCTGCTCTCGGAGGACGAAGCCCAGCACGCCGTCGAGCTGGACCACATGTTCGTGATCCTCCCGCTCGACGGGGGCCACGCCGCCAAGCGTTGGAGCGGCGGGCGCCCGCTGGCTCCCGGCTTTCGGTACGCGAGCGACAGCAATCCGCTCCAGCTCGCGCCCGAGGCGCTGACCGAGCTGCTCGGGCCCCTGGCATGATGACGCAGGCGACGCTCGCGCTCGACGGAGGTCGACCCATTCGCGCCGCGATGCTGCCCTACGGACGGCATCGCGTGGACGACGCCGACATCGAAGCGGTGGTCGCGGTGCTGCGCTCCGACTGGCTCACCACGGGTCCGACCGTCGACGAGTTCGAGGCCGCGTTCGCCAAGGCGGTCGGCGCCCGGTACGCGGTCGCCGTGAGCAGCGGGACGGCGGCGCTCCACGCGGCCGCGTCCGCCGCCGGCATCGGCCCGGGCGACGAGGTGATCACGACGCCGATGACCTTCGCCGCCACCGCGAACTGCGTGCGGTATCTCGGGGGGACCGTCGTGTTCGCCGACGTCCGGCCCGACACGCTCAACCTGGACCCGGCGAAGGTCGAGGCGTGTATCACGCCGAGGACGAAGGCGGTCATCACCGTCGACTACGCCGGCCAGCCCTCGGAGCTGGACGAGCTGGAGGCGCTCGCCGCACGCCACGGCTTCACCCTCATCGAGGACGCGTCGCATGCGCTCGGCGCGACGTACCGGGGCCGTCCGGTGGGGTGCCTCGCGCCCTTGACCACGTTCAGCCTGCATCCGGTGAAACACATCACGACCGGAGAGGGCGGCATGGTGACGACGAACGAGCCGGCCCTCGCCGCGCGCCTCCGCATCTTCCGCAATCACGGCATCACGCGTGAGCACCGGCGACGTGACGGCTGGCTCTACGAGATGGTCGAGCTCGGCTACAACTATCGCCTGACCGACATCCAGTCGGCGCTCGGCCTCTCGCAGCTCGAGCGGCTCACGGACCAGATCGCTCGACGACGGGAGATCGCCGCGACGTATACGCGTGCCTTCGCGACGCTGCCCGAGATCGAACCGCCCGTCACGCTCGCCGAGCGCGAGTCGGCGTGGCACCTCTACGTCGTTCGCCTGCGGCTCGACCGTCTCCGCGCCGGTCGCGCCGAGGTGTTCCGCGCGTTGCAGGCCGAGAACATCGGCGTCAACGTTCACTACATCCCCGTGCCCTGGCATCCGTACTATGCGACGCTCGGCTTCCGCCCGGGCGCGTGGCCCCTCGCCGAGGGCGCCTACGAGCGGATGCTCAGCCTCCCGATCTTCCCGGCGATGACGGACGCTGACGTCGAAGACGTCGTCCACGCCGTCGAGAAGGTGCTCGGCCACTTCAGGCGATGACGTCGACACCGCGTGTCGCCTTCCGCACCGAGGCGGGGCCCGGTATCGGACTCGGCCACATCCGCCGTTGCTCGGCGCTCGCGGAGGCGCTGCGGGCTCTCGGCGTCGAGAGCCTGTTCCTCGTCGCCGGCGATCCGCGCGCGCGGGAGTCGCTCGTGGCGGCCGGCTGCGAAGCCGTGCCGGTCGAGCCCGCCCGGGATCTCGCCGGCACCCTCGAGCGCTGTCGCGAGCGCTCGGTGCGCGTGATCGTCGTGGACTCCTATGCGGTGGCGACCTCGTATTTGAGGGCTCTCGACACCGCGGGCCTGCACGTCGCCGTCATCGACGATGTCGGCGATCGCGACCTCCCGGTGGACCTCGTGATCAACGTGAGCGCCGGCGCGGAGCGGCTTCGGTATCGGGGCGCGCCCCACACGCGCTACTTGCTGGGTCCCCGGCACGCGCTCCTCCGTACGTCGTTCGGCCAGGGCGGGACCCGGAGCGTCACCGACCGCGCGAATCGAATTCTCATCACGGTGGGCGGCGCCGACCCGCTGGATCTGACGTCCCGGCTGATCGGCTGGACCACGCGCGCGCTCGGC
>DASPZZ010000152.1:0-15994 GCA_035635995.1 Binatia bacterium
CTGCGCATCGTAGTGGCAGTGATTGTCGACGAAGCCCGGCGCGACGACCCGCCCGTCCGCCTCGATCGTCTGGCGCGCGGATCCGCTGAGACGGCCCAGCTCGACGATCTTTCCCCCGGCCACGGCGACGTCGCCGTGGAACGCGGGCCGTCCGGATCCGTCGATGATGCGTCCATTCTTGATGAGCAGGTCGTAGGTCATCGCGTCGCTCCTTTCACAGGCACTACCCGCACAGGCACTACAGTCGTCGGAGACAACTTCGGAAGGCACGTCGCTGTCGAGGACCGTGAGCCGTCATACGCCGTGGTCCACCCCCGGGTTCGGGTCAGGCGGCAAGCCTGGCCACGGCAGGGATGGTAGCTCAGAAGCGAACGCTGCGGTAGTTAGATGACGGGAATCGAGCTAGGCTAGCGACGCCGGTTCAGCGTGGGGAGCTACGGTGCGGCACACCGAGGGTCCTGAACACGTCGAGCCGGACGACCGCCCAGCCAAGGGCGCGAAGGTGGTTGTCGATCTCGGTCATGAGCCGGCGATCGCCGCGGCGCCGCTCGGGCGTGCCGGACCGATCGGAGCCCCGCCGATCGCCGCGGCGGCGATCGAGGACGACCTCCACCGAAGAATTGCCTGAAAACGCGCGCTTGGCGTACTCGAAGAGCTTCTGCCGATCACGCGCGACGACCAGGATCTGCTTGGCGACTTGCCCGTTGGCCTCCTCGCGGCGCTTGGACCCTTCCGTCCAGCTCTTGGGGAAGGGATGGAACTGGGGCAGGACCTTGAGCGGCCCCTGATCGAGGAACTTGGCCAGCAGAGCCCAGGTATCTCCGCCACACGCGGGGCACGACGAGATGCCGATTTCAAAGCATGCCTCGCAATCGAGGCACAACGCCAGGCGGCGAAGAGGCAGATGCAGCGCTAGCGGAGTGCTTCGTGTGTGGCGGATGTGGACCCGGGTGCTCTCCGATCTCATCGAAACGCTGGGGAGAGGGGCAAAACGGATGCCAGAGTGGACCGCCGGCGGAAACGACGACGTGGCAGGAGCTTAGGAGAGAGAGTTGTCGACCGGCTCCCCTGGATTGACCGGATTGACTGGCCAGTTCGGCATCAGACTGGTCAAGATTGTGCCGGGAACGCCTTGAGCCGCGCCTGCTCCACCTGGCCGAGCCAGACCAAATCGCGTGGGGACGGGCGGTGGGCGAGGCGTCGGCGGAGCAGTCGTACGGCATCGTCGTAGCGTCCGAGCCGGATCTGGCACACCACCCTCGTTTCCTCGAACAGCTCCCACTGGGCGTGGCTGCCACCTACCCGGTGGATCTCGCCGTCGACGGACTCCAGGAGGGCCAGAGCCCCGGCGTGATCTCCGGCCGCGTAGGCCGCGACGCCCTGCACGAGCGGCAGCGCCACCGGGCCCGCGATGGGATGTCCCTTGGCGTCGAGGGCCCGCAGGCCGGTGATCAGCGCCGACAGCGCCGCGCCGTCGCCCACCGAGGCGTACGCGAGCGCGGCGTGAACGTCGCCGAAGATGAAGCCCGGGCGCGTGACGCGCGTCGCGAGGTCGGCCAGCCGCCGCCAGGGCAGCGGGCCCTGCTCGTAGTCATAGAGCCCGAACCGCCAGAGGAGCGCCGAGCCGTCGATCATCGCCAGACGCGGGTTGGGCGATGCCGCGATGTCGCGCTCGTAGAGAGCCAGCGCCCGCTCCGGACGACCGCACTGAAGCTCGAACAGTGCCAGGTGCCAGGCGAGGTGGCAGTAGAACGGGGCGCGCCGATCGTAGTCGCCCAGCCAGTCCGACAGACGCGCGATGCCGCCCTCGTTGTCGACGGTCTCGTAGCAGACGTGGGCGATGTTGTGGCTCGCGTTGGCGTTGCCCCGGTACTGCTCGAGCGAGCGCTCGGACAGGCGCTGCGACTCTTCGTACCGGCCGACCTCGTGATACGTGAACCCCAGCGCGGACTGGAACCACCAGTCCTCGCCGTAGGCGGGAGCCAGGCGCTCCACGAGCGCGACGCGGAGCTCCTCGCGATCCGCGCGTCCGCCCAGGCCGATGGTGCTGCCCGCCTGATTCACCAGCAGCGCGTCCCGGGGAAACTCCCGGACGTGCTCCTCGATCAGGCCGAGCCCGCGCGCCGCCTCGCCGCCGGCGATCGCGGCCAGCGCCTCGACGTGCTGTTGCTCCCGCCGCGTCGCCCCGGCCACCAGGCGGCGCGCCCGGTCGATCGCGGCCTTCGCGGAGGCCCCGTCGCCCTGGAAGAGGGCGAAGAGCGCCGTGCCCGCGTGCCCGAGGGCAAACCCCTCGTCGGCCGCCACCGCCGCGGCGAACGCCTGATCGGCGCCGAAGCCGTAGGAGAGCAGCGTGTCCATCCCGTTCTGGTAGTGCGAGGCGGCGACGGCCGACGAGGTCGATACCGGCAATCCGTAGCGATCGGTGAGGCTCATGGCTTGTTCAGATGCTGGAGGGCCAGCCCGGGGCGGGGCCAGTCGAACGACACGAGCGTGCCGCCCATCGACAGGGTCGCGTAGGCGGTCCTGAGATCCCGACCGCCGAAGCACACGTTGGTCACCATCAGGTCCGGAAGCTTGTACTGATCGACGCGACTGCCGTCCGGCCAGATGTCGCTGACGGCGCCGGTGATGAGCGTCGCCACGCAGATGTGGCCCTCGCCGTCGACGGCGAGCGAGTCGAGCATCTGGTAGCCGCCGAGCCCCGTGACGACCGTCCCTTTCTCGCCGCGATACGGTCCGTTCGCCGACTCGATCTCGCCGGGCGCCGAGAGCCGGAACGCCCAGCAGCGCGCCGTCGGCGTCTCGACCACGTAGAGGGTCCGCTCGTCGGGCGAGAGCCCGATCCCGTTCGGCCGCTCCAGCGGGAAGATGGCCTCCTTGATCATCGAGCCGTCGGCCTTCGCGTAGAAGACCGCGCCGCGATCCATGTCGCGCTCGCGCGTCTTGCCGAGGTCGGTGAACCAGAACCCACCGGCGCTGTCGAACACGAGGTCGTTGGGCCCGCGGAGCTTCGCCCCCGCGCACGCGTCGTAGAGTGTCTCGAATTTTCCCGTCTCGGCGTCGACCACCTGGATGAGGCCGCCCGTGTAGTCGTCGGCCTGCGCCACCGGAAACAGCTTGCCGGGCCGCTCGACGAACTTCAAGCCGCCGTTGTTGGTCACGTAGATCTTGCCGCGCGGCCCCATGGCGGCGCCGTTCGGCCCGCCGCCCAGCGCGGCGATCACGCGCACCTTGCCATCCGGCGTGACGCGCGAGAGCGTGCGCCGCTCGATCTCGACCAGGACCACCGAGCCATCCGGCATCGCCACCGGGCCCTCGGGAAAGCGCAGGCCCGACGCGATCTGCTTGAGCGCTGGCGTGATCGTCTTCAACCCGGCCTCCTGACCGTCGAGTTCACGTCGTCGCGGGCGGGCTCAGCGCCCGCGCGTACTCCGGGGGTCGAACGCGTAAGAGCTCGCGACACCGGCACGTGGTCGGCTCGCTCACCGCGTCGAGGAACGCGAGCTCGAGCGTGGCCGCGACGGCCGGCAGCGTCTCCAAGTAGAGCCGGTTCAGGGTGATCGTCGGGTCCTCGGGCTCCAGCCCCGTGCCCCAGTTGGCGACGACGTGGAAGTAGGCGAGGTGCATCCCGCACACGCGGGCCAGCACCGGGCTGACGCAGTCACCCGTGATGACGGGCATCCCCATCTGGCGACCGGCGGCCTCGAGCATCCGGCACGTCGCGAGCGACTCGAATCCGTTTCCGGCGAGCCAGCGGTTGAGCACCACGCCGGCGTCCGGGCCGTGGACGCGCCGGAATCTGAAATCGGGGAGCCGCCCGGCGCGCGACCGCAGCGCATCGGCCAGCGGCGGGCAGAAGGGATCGTCCATGATCGCGACCTGACGCGCCAGACAGAACTCGAGCTCGGTGCCGGGCAAGCCCGTCGGCATCGTATCCCGCGTCAGATAGCTCTTCGGCAGCACCAGGTCGCCGGGACGGACGGCGTCCTCGTCCGCCGCCCCGCGCCGCCAGTCGCAGCTTCCGCTGGTTCCCCCGACGAGCAGGACGCGCACGCCGGCCTTCCACAGGATCCAGAATGCCTTCCACTCGCTGGCGCGGAGCAGGGGATCTTCGTCGACCACCTGGCCGTACGTCGGAACGCGCAGGAACTCGCGCCCGCTCGGCCCACGGTAGTGCTCCACCTGGGGACCCAGGCCGTAGGGCGTGCGCGGCCGATGGACGCCCAGCCTCGCGTGGCCGCGAGCCGCCGCGAACTCGTGGAAGCGATCGCCGAGGCCCCAGGTCGGGCTTCCACCGAGCGTCGCGAAGGCGGCGCGGGGTCCTTCGTATTCCACGCTCGGGTCGAGACCGCAGAGACATCCTGCCTGTCCGGCGCTCACCGGGGCAGCGTAGGTGACGTCGGGACGGAGGTCAAAGGGAACCTCCCGCGCTTGGATTCTCTACGGAAACCGGCTAAGGTGCAGGGGATTCGACGGACTTTCGAGGAGGAAATATGAGCAGGGCACCCGCGCGCGATCTGACCCGTCGCCACATGCTCGGCCGCTCGGCGGCGCTTCTCGCCGGGCTGGCGGCGGGCGGCGGCGTGCTCTCGGTGGCCCGCCGCGCGAGGGGTGCCACGACCGAGGTGACGTTCCAGCTCGGCTGGATCATCAGCAACGGGCAGATCGGCGAGATCGTGGCGCGAAGCCTCGGGTATTTCGAGGCCGAGCAGATCAACCTGAAAGTGGCACCGGGCGGCCCGAACGTCGACGGCGTGGCGATCGTCGCCTCGGGTTCCGCGCAGGCGGGGAATCTCTCGTCGAGCCCCTCCCTCATGCTGGCCCGGGCGGGTGGCATTCCGGTCAAGTGCTTCGCGGTCGGCTACCAGGAGCATCCCTTCACCTACTTCTCGCTCCCCAAGAAGCCGATCCGCTCGCCGCAAGACATGATCGGCAAGAAGATCGGCACGCAGGGGACCGCGCGCATCCTCCTGCGCGCGCTGCTCGCCAAGCACAAGATCAAGGAGTCCGACGTGCACGTCGTGGTGATGGGCAGCGACATGATGCCGCTCCTCACGGGCCAGGTCGACGCGGTCACCGGCTGGCTCACGAACGCGAGTGCGCTGAGGCCGCTCGGTCCCGACCGGATCGACCTGCGGCTGTGGGACGCGGGCATCCAGCTCTACGCGAACCTCTACTACGCCACCGACGAGACGCTGCAGAAGCACGGGGACGTGCTCGCCGGCTTCACGCGCGCGGCCGCCAAGGGATGGCTCTACACGTATCAGAACCCGGAAAAGGCCGTCGATCTTCTCGTCAAGGTGTACCCGAACCTCGACCGCGACGCCGAGCTCGACGCGATCAAGCCGGTGCTCGGCTTCAGCTTCACCAAGACCACGGCGGCCAAGGGCTGGGGCACGATGGAGCCCAGCGTGTGGGAGCAGCAGCTTCGCGTCTACGACGAGCTCGCCCAGTTCAAGGGCACGGCCCCGAAGGTCACCGACGTGATGACCGAGTCGGTCTTGAAGGCGACGGCGGCCGCGCGGCCGAAGGTCGGCGCGTAGGACGAGCGCCCAGCCCCCGGGGTCGTGGCGTGAAAGCTGCTGTCAGTCTCGAGGGCGCCACCGTCCGATTCACGAGCGAGCGTGGCTCCGTCACCGCGCTCGAGAACGTCGCGCTCGAGGTGGCGCCCGGCGGCTTCGTCAGTCTCCTCGGTCCCTCGGGATGCGGAAAGTCGACGCTGCTCAGGCTCGTGGCGGACCTCGTCCCCCCGACGCACGGCACGGTGTCGGTGCTGGGCGGACCTCCGGAGAGGGCGCGGGTCAACCGCGAGCTCGGCTTCGTGTTCCAGGATGCGACGCTGCTTCCGTGGCGCTCGGCGCTCGACAACGTCCGGCTCCCTCTCGAAGTCGGTCCGAACAAGCGCGAGCGGTCCGGGCGGCGGACTCCCGAGGATCTGCTGCGCCTCGTCGGCCTCGCCGGCCGCGAGCACGCCCTGCCCCACGAGCTATCGGGCGGAATGCGGCAGCGCGTGGCGATCGCCCGCGCGCTCGTGTCCGAGCCGAGAATTCTGTTGATGGACGAGCCGTTCGGCGCGCTGGACGAGATCACGCGGGACACCTTGAACGAGGAGCTGCTCCGGATCTGGCGGGAAACGGGAACGACCATCCTCTTCGTCACGCACAGCATCCCCGAGGCGGTCTTCCTGTCGCAGCGCGTGCTCGTCCTGGCCACCAACCCGGGGCGCGTCCGTGAGCTCATCGAGTGCGAGCTGCCCTATCCTCGGCCGCTCAGCGTCCGCGAGACGCCGGAGTTCATCCGGATCGCCTCGCGCCTGCGCGCGCTCCTGCAGACCGGCTGATGGACGCGTCCGGATCTCCTCGGGCCGGGTCCCAGACGCTCCTGCCGTTCGCGGCGGCGGCCGCGCTCCTGGCGGCGTGGCAGCTCCTGGCCTGGGCGTTCTCGCTGCCGGTCTACATCGCCCCGACCCCCGCGCAGGTGGCGCGGACGCTGGTGAGCGAGCTGCCGACATTGCTGAGAAACTTCGTGCCGACCGCGGTGGAGAGCTTCGTCGGCTTCCTCGTCGGCAACACGATCGCGATCCTCGTCGCCGTGCTGTTCGTGCACTCCCGCCGCCTGGAGGCCGCGTTGTACCCGATCGCGGTGTTCGTCAACACCATTCCGATCCTGGCCAAGGCCCCGATCCTCGTCCTCATCTTCGGGCTCGGGATGACCTCCAAGGTCGTGATCGCCGCGTTCATCTGCTTCTTCCCGACCCTGGCCAACATGGTCCGCGGGCTCACGTCGGTGAACCCGCAATCGCTCGAGCTGATGCGCGTGCTGTCGGCGAGCCGGGCCGAGGTGTTCTGGAAGCTGCGCGTCCCGAGCTCGCTGCCGTTTCTCTTCTCGGCGCTGAAGATCGCCTCGACCACCTCGGTGCTCGGCGCGATCGTCGGCGAGTGGATCGGCGCCGACCTGGGCCTCGGCGCCCTGATCATCGAAGCCACCCACAACTTCCGATCGCCGCTCCTGTACGCGACGGTGTTCGTCGCCTCGGGATGGGCCGTGGTCTTCTTCGCGGTGGTCGGCTTCGCCGAGCGGCGCATCGTGACGTGGAAGCCGGGCGAGGTGTCCTGATGGTCACGCCGGCGACGCTCGCGGAGGCCGCGCGCTCGACGCCGGTCGTGGACCGAAGCGACGTGCTGGTCGTCGGCGGCGGCCCCACGGGTGTGAGCGCGGCCGTGGCGGCGGCGCGGAGCGGCGCGCGGGTCACGCTGATCGAGCGGTACCCGTATCTCGGCGGCCTCGCGTCCGGCGGGATGGTCCTCGTGCTCGACGACATGGTGAACGGCGGCGAGGTCACGACCACGGGCCTCGTCGGAGAGGTCATCGAGCGGCTGGAGAAGCTCGGCCTCGCCGTCTCGCCGCCGCCCGAGGACCGCCGGGTGGGCCGGGACGTGTGGCGAACCTGGGCGCGCTGGGGCTGCAACGACTTTCGCGCGCGCGGCAAGCCGCAGCCGATCGTCTACGCCGTCGCGTTCGATCCGGACGGCTGGAAGCGCGTCTCCGAGGACCTCGTCGTCGAGAGCCGCGTTAACCTGAGATTGCACAGCTGGTTCTCCGAGCCCATCGTGGAGGACGGCCGGCTGCGGGGCGCGGTCGTCGAGACAAAGTCCGGCCGTCAGGCCCTGCTGTCGGAGATCGTCGTCGACGCCACCGGCGACCTCGACGTCGCCGCGCGGGCCGGCGCGCCGCACGTCGTCGGCGCCTACATGGTCACGACCGTGTTCCGGCTCGGTAACGTCGACACCGAGGCGGCGCTCCGATTCGAGCACGAGCGCCCGGCCGAGTTCGCCGCGCTGGACCGGCAGGCCAAGCACCTTCTGGGCGGCGCCTGGGACATGTGGTGGCTCAAGACGCCGCTCCCGGGGGTCGTCTGGTGCAACTGCCCGCACATGACCGGCTACGACGCCGTCCGCGTCGAGGACATGACCGCCGCCGCGCTCGAGGGACGCCGGCGGATCGCGGCGCTGGTGGCCTTCGCCCGCGCCGAGCTGCCCGGCTTCGCGCACTGCCATCTTCTCGACGTGGCGCCGCAGCTCGGCGTCCGGCAGACGCGGCTGCTCCAGGGCGAGTACGTCGTCACCAAGCGAGACGTTCTCGAGCGACGCCACTTCCCCGACACGGTCTGCCGGGGCCGCGACTACTACACGCCGTACCGGGCGCTGCTCCCCCGAAACGTCGACCAGCTTCTCGTGGCCGGCCGGCACTACTCGGCCGATCCGCAGGCGCAGAAGATCTCGCGCGAGATCCCGCCCTGCATGGTGCAGGGCCAGGCCGCCGGCATCGCGGCGGCGCTGGCGCTGTCGGCCGGCGTGCGCGTGCGCGATGTCGATCCGGCGGCGATCCAGCGGGCGATGCGCGCTCAGGGGGCCGACCCCGGCGACGTGCCCTCCGCCAACGCGGCGTCCACCGTTCCGTAGCACGCTCCGTGGACTTCGAGGTCTGCTTCCTGCCGCGCGAGGCGACGCGGCAACCGTCGCCGGTCGCGGTCGTGATCGACGTCATTCGCGCCAGCACCACGGTTGTGACGCTCCTGGACCGCGGCTGCTCCGAGGTCATTCTCGTCGGCCATACCGACCGGCCGCGGCTCGCCGAGCTGCGCGCCCGGCTCGGCGCCCTGGTGTGCGCCGAGGACGCGTCGGGGCTCAAGGCCGCCGACGCGGACTTGCCCCCCTCGCCGGCGGCCCTTCGCGGGCTCGACCTCGCGGGCCGGCGGGTGATCCTCGCCACCACCAACGGCACCCTCGCCGTCGAGCTCGTGCACGAGAGCGGCGTGGAGCACGTGCTCGTCGGGTGCATGCGCAACGCGGCCGCGGTGATGCGGGCGGCCGTCGCGCTGGCGCGCCGGCTCGATCGGAGCATCAGCCTGGTCTGCGCCGGGCGCGAGCAGTGTCGGATCCCGGCGCTCGACGACACCTATTGCGCCGCGGCCCTCCTGCGACACGGCGAGGATCTCGCCCGGGCCGCCGGGACGACCGCGTCGCTGCTCGAATCGGCGAGGATCGCCCGGCACGCGGCGTCGGTCTTCGCCGGGGTCCGCGAGGCCTTCGACCAGTCGATGTCGGCCGCCGTCGTCCGTCGCATCGGCTCGCCGGAGGACGTCGGCTATTGCGCCGAGGAGGACGTCTCGCAGCTCGTTCCGGTCCTGACCTTCGGCACGGGAACTCCCGCCATCGTCGTGAAGAAGGAGACCATGGGATGACACCAGACTGGACGTCGGCGGCGACTCGGCCCGAGATGGCCGCGGGCCTGCAATACCACATCCGCTGCAAGCGGGGCGACGTGGAGCGCTACGTGCTCCTGCCGGGCGATCCGGAGCGCGTGGACCTGATCGCCGCCGAGTGGGACGAGGCGCGGCGCATCGCCAACTACCGCGAGCACCGGACCTTCTCCGGCCGCATCGGAACGGTCGCGCTCACGTGCTGCTCGACGGGTGCCGGCGGGGGCTCGACCTCCAGCGCCCTGGAGGAGCTCGCGGTCCTCGGCGGGGACACCTTCATCCGCGTGGGAACGACGGCCGCGCTCCAGCCGGAGATCGAGTGCGGCGACATCGTCATCTCGACGGGGGCGATGCGCCACGACGGAACCAGCCAGTACTACGTCGACTCGGCCTATCCGGCCGTCGCGCACTACGCGGTGACGGCGGCGCTCGTGGAGGCGGCCGAGCGGCAGGGACTCCGGTACCACGTCGGCGTGAGCTGCTCGACCGCGTCGTTCTACTGCGGCCAGGGACGCCCGGGGTTCAACGGATACGAGCAATCGTTCTTCCGCGACAAGGTCGACGACCTCCGGCGGGCCGGCGTGCTCAATTTCGAGATGGAAGCGGCCACCATCTTCACCATGGCCGGCCTCTACAATCTGCGCGCGGGCGCCGTCTGCACGGTGGTCGCCAATCGAATCACCGATCGCTTCGTCTACGGCGGCATCGAGCACGCCGTCCGCACCGCGAACCTGGCGGTGCGGATCCTCGCCGAGTGGGACGGACGACTGGCGCGCGCGGGCAAGCGCCACTGGTTTCCGTCGCTGACGGCCTGAGCGCCGTGGCGTCGAGCCCGCCGAGCCTCTACATCGCCGACGCGCGGCTGGTTCGTCTCGACGCGGGCGATGTCCCGAGCGCGGGCGGCGTGCTCGTCGAGGGGGGCTCGATCGCGGCGGTCGCCCTGACGCCGCGGGAGCAGCAGGAGGCGCGGGCGCGCGCGCGCGACGTGTTCGACGCCGCCGGGATGATCCTCATGCCCGGCCTCGTCAACGGGCACTATCACTCCTACGGCACCCTGTTGAAGGGGACCCAGAACCGCCTGCCGCTCGAGCGGTGGGCGCTCTACACCGTGGCCTACGGTCGGGCGCTCGGCGCCGAGGCGATTCGCCTGGCCGTCTTGCTCGGCGCCGCCGAGATGATCCGCAACGGCGTCACCGCGTGCCTCGACCACTTCCCGCACACGCGCTGGGCCGAGGTCGCGCTGGCCGCCCACGAGGCCAGCGGCATGCGCGTCGCGTTCGCGCCGTTCATGCACGACGTCTTCGACCACGAGTTCCTGCAGATCGCGCTGCCGCCCGCGATCCGCGCCGAGCTCGACGCGGCGCCGCGCTCGACCGCCCCGGAGGCCGAGCGCATGTATCGCGATCTCGCGAGCCGATGGCACGGCCACCGCCGCATCACGATCCTGCTCGGGCCCAACGCGTTCCAGCGCTGCTCGCCGCGGCTCATCGAGGTCTGGCGTCGTCTCGCGGACGGGCTCGGGCTCCCGGCGCACACCCACCTCGTCGAGACCGGGGCGCAGGCGGCGCGGGGACGGGCGGTCTGGCCGGGCGGGACGGTCGCCGAGATGGCGCGCTGCGGGCTCCTGAGCGACCGCCTCTCGCTCGCCCACGGCGTCTGGCTCACGCCGGACGAGGGCGAGGTCCTCGCCCGCCACGGAGTGACGGTGGTCCACAATCCGGCCAGCAATCTGATGCTCGGCAGCGGGCGCCTCTCGCTCCCGACGATGCTGGAGCGCGGTGTTCCGCTGGCACTGGGCACGGACTCGTCGAACTCGGGCGGCCCGCACAGCCTCTTCGAGGTCATGCGCCTGGCCCTGATGCTCCCGCGACCGGAGACGCCGGACCCGCGGGCCTGGCCCGAGCCGCGTCAGGTCCTGGCGATGGCGACGACCGGAAGCGCCCGCGCTCTGGGGCTCGGGGGCGCGCTGGGCCGCATCGAGCGCGGTCAGCGCGCCGACCTCGTCCTGGTCGATCCCCGCGGGGCCGGGCTGGCGGGGGCGCCGGTGACGGTGCCCCATCTGGTCCAGCACGGCGGCGCGGCTGCGGTGGCGGCGGTCATGATCGACGGGACCTGGGTGCTCCGCGACGGCCGAATCCTGGCCTTTGACGAGACGGCCGTGCTCGCTCGGGTCGCCCCGCTCTCGACGGAGCTTCTCGCGGCGGCGCGCGCGGGCGTCGAGCTCGCCGACGCCGCGGCGCCGTATTTCGCGGGCTCGGCCTAGCGGTCGAGCCAGGCGGTCGTGAGGCGCCCGCCGTAGTCGTTGCCGAGATTCGGCGCGAAGTTCCGGACGTACGGCTCCCAGGCGCTGACGACCTTGCCGGCCGGGCCCCAGAGGTAGTAGGCCTGCTGCGAGAGATAGCGCTGGATGTCGTACAGGATCTCCCGCCGCCTGGCGACCTCGAAGGTGCGCCGCTGCAGCCGGATCAGCTCGGTGAGCTTCGCGTCGTTCACGCCCGCCGAGTTGAGGAGCTGACCCGGGAGGTGCCACGAGGAGAGATACGGATCGGGATAGAGCGGCCCTCCGCGGATGGTGAGCATCATCTTTTCGTAGCGCCCGAAGATGCTGCTGGAGATGAAGGCGCCCATCTCCTTGAGCTTCAGATCGATCTCGACGCCGATGTCCTTCCAGTTCCGGAGGGCGATCTGCACCGAATCCATGAAGTCCGGACCGAAGCCGGGCGTGGTCTCGACGGTCGTCTTGAATCCGCCGGGGTGTCCGGCCTCGCCGAGGAGGCGCCGGGCCTCGGTTGGATTGTGCTCGTAGAGGCGCTGGCCCTCGGGCGGAAGCTGGCCGATCGGGATCGCCCACTCCGCGAGCGCCGGCGGGATCGCGGGAGACGGCGCGCCGTGACCGTCGTAGATGCCGAGGCTCTCGAGGGTCGCTCTCCAGTTGGAGGCCGTCGCCAGCGCGCGCCGAACCCGGACGTCCCGGAAGGGCTCCTGATCGAGCTTCATCGCGGTGACGCCGGTGATCATCCACACGTAGTCGGCGGACTGCAGCGAGGGCTTGCGCCGTCGCACCACGTCGAGATCGGTGCGACGTACGACCATGCCGTACTCCGGCGCGAAGTCGTAACGCCCGGACAGCCAAGCGGCCAGACGTGACGACGCGTCAGCGTCGACGTTGAGGTCGATGCCGTCGGCGTAGGGGAGCCCGGAGAGGAAATAGCCGAGGTTCCGCACGTAGGTCACGCGGACGTTGGGCTCGTACCGCTCGAGCATCCACGGTCCGGTCCCCACGCACGCCTCGGGCTTTCTCAAGTCGCCGTGTTGCTCCACGGCCTCGCGCGCGACGATCCACGTCGTCGTGGAGGCCAGGGCGTCGGGAAACCAGGCGAACGGCTCCTTGAGCGTGAACTTGACCGTGTGACGATCGAGGGCATCGACGCGGTCGATCTGCTCGAGGACCGTCCGACTGGGGTTGCCCTTGATCGTGAGAAAGCGCTCGTAGGTGTACTTCACGTCGTCGGCCGTCAGCTCGCGGCCGTTGACCGGCGGCTTCGCGTGCCACCGCACACCCTTGCGCAGCTTGAAGAGGTACGTCGTGTCACTCGCCTGGGTCCAGGACTCGGCGAGGTCGCCTTCGAGCGGGAAGGTGCCCGGCTGGATCGTCGGCCCCGCCCGGTGCTTGAGCAGGCGGCTATGGGTGAACGAGAGGCAGATCTGCGTCCACCAGTTGATCGTCAGATGCGGGTCGAAGCCGCTCGGGTCGGCGACGGCGCAGATCCGGAAGACGCCGCCCCGCTTCGGCGCCTGGGCGTCGGCCGGCCGGGCTGCCGGGAGCGCCAGCGCGGCACCGGCCGCGGTGGCGCCCGCGAGCCGCAGGAGCTCTCGACGACTCACATCGGTGACGACCGGACGCGCTTCCATCCCATCCTCCTCGCGTCGCGGCGCGCTCACAGAAGCCGCGACGTCGCTCTCCGCGTGCCCGAGACATATCGCCGCCCTCCGGTGGGTGTCAAGGCCGACGGGGTGTTGTCTGCGGTATGATTCCGCGCGGAGGTGAGCCATGCGATCCGATCGCCTGATCTCGACCGTCGACTTTCATACGGCCGGAATCGGGATGCGCCTGCTCACGAGCGGCCTGGGGCGGCTCCCGGGAGCCACGATCGGCGAGAAGCGGCGCTGGTTCCAGGAGCATCACGACGACCTCCGGACGGGACTCTGCCTGGAGCCGCGCGGGCACCGGAGCCTGCTGATCGTGGTGATGACCGAGCCGGTCACGCCGGGCGCGCACTTCGGGCTCTTCTTCATCTACCCCGGCGGGTACTACGTCTCGTGCGGCGAAGGCACGATCGGCGCCGCGACCGTGGCCCTCGAGACCGGCATGGTGTCGCGGCGGGGCGCCGAGACCCCGGTCGTCATCGATACGGAGGCGGGCGTCGTCGAGACGATCGCGCGCGCCGACGCCGACCGCGTCCGCGAGGTCACGCTCCGCTGGACACCGTCTTTCGTCGTGCTCGCCGGCCAGGTCGTCGAGGTCGAGGCCGTCGGCGAAGTCCCGGTCGACGTGGCACTCGGCGCCGGCAACGTCTTCGCAATTGTGGAGGCCTCCCGGGTCGGGGTCTCCGTGCGGCGGGAGCTCGCCAAGCGCATCGCCCTGCGGGGCATGGCGATTCGCGAGGCGGTCAACGCGCAGCTCGAGGTGGACGTTCCTGGTCTCGGCAAGACCAGCGTGGACAACGTCCTCGTCCACGAGCTGCCGGACGCCGCCGGCGTGTCGCCGAACGCGCTCGTGTGGGGCCCGGGCCAGGTCGACGCGGCACCCTGCGGGTCGGGCAGCTGCGCGCGCATGGCGCTCTTCCACCACCGCGGCCTGATGCGTGTCGGCTCGACGTTCACGAGCCGCGGGCTGCTCGGGCTCGACTTCACGGGCCGCATCGCCGGCGAGACCCTGGTCGAGGGGCGGCGCGCGATCCTTCCGGAGATCACCGGCACGGCGTACCTTACCGGCTTCAGCCAGTTCCTCTTCGATCCCGAGGACCCGGTGCGAGCCGGCTACCTCCTCGAAGGGTGATCCCGTGAAGACTCTCGTCCTCGGCGGCGGCGTCGTCGGCGTGACGACGGCCTACTTCCTGGCCAAGGCGGGCCACGAGGTCACGGTCGTCGAGGAAAAGGACGCGCTCGGCCTCGAGGCCACCGCCGGGAACGCCGGGATCATCGCGCCCGGCCACTCGTTCGCGTGGGCTTCGCCGCGCGCCCCCCGCATGCTGTGGCAGTCGCTGCGCGGCGGCGAGACGCCGATCCGCGTGCGGCTGGCGCCCGACCTGCGCCTCTACACGTGGGGCCTCCGCTTCCTGCGCGAGTGTACGGCGGAGCGGGCCCGCCGGAACACGCTGGTCAAGCTGCGGCTCTGCCAGTACAGCCAGGCGGTCATGAACGAGCTGGTCCGGGCGGAGGGCATCGAGTACCACGCGATCGCGAAGGGCGCGCTCTATCTCTATCGAGATCCGGCCGAGCTGGAAGCCGGGACGAAGAAGATGGCGCTCCTGGCCGAGCGCGGACAGAAGCAGGAAATCCTCGACGCCAACGACCTCGCCAGGCTCGATCCCGTCTTCGAGCCGGTCCGGCACAAGGTCGCCGGCGCCATCCGCGACGTCGGCGACTCGAGCGGTGACGCCCGCGTCTTCGTCGAGAACCTGGCGCGGGTGTGCCGCGACAAGCTCGGCGTCGTGGTGAAGCTCGGCGCTCGGGTCGGGGCACTCCGGGCGGACGGCGATCGGATCGACGCGGTGCTCACCAGCGACGGCACGCTGACGGCGGACAACTACGTGCTGGCGCTCGGCGTGGGCGCGCCGATCGTCGCGCGCACGGCCGGCATCGGCCTGCCCATCTATCCGGCGAAGGGGTACTCCTCGACGTTCCCGCTGAAGCCGGGCGGGTTGGCGCCGACGATGCCCGGCGTCGACGAGCAGTGGCTGGTCGGCTGGTCGCGGCTCGGCGACCAGCTCCGCCTGACCTCGACGGCGGAGTTCGCCGGCTACGACTGGGGCTGGACGCCGCGCGACTTCAACAACATCCTCCGGCTCGCCCGCGATCTGTTCCCCGACGCCGCCGACTACGACCGGGGCCAGTATCGCGCGTGTCTGCGACCGATGACGCCGGACGGGCCGCCGATCCTCGGGCTCGGCCGTCACCGGAACCTCTTTCTCAATTGCGGGCACGGGCACATGGGCTGGACGATGGCGTGCGGCACCGCGCGCATCGTCTCCGACCTGATGACCGGGCGTATGCCGGCGCTCGACCTCGAGGGTCTGACGCTCAGGCGCTGAGGCGGTCGTCAGCCGGCGCTGCCGCTCAACAGCCTCGCCGGCACGCTCACGTTCGGCACGGTCTCGAGCGTCTGGACGCCGGCCAGGACGGATTCGGCACGCTCGCGCGTCAGGACGCGGGCGGCGCAATCGTAGAAACTCAGGTCCACCACGACGATCGACCCCGCCGGACGTAACACTTAGGGACTCATGGGCGAGAGGTTGGCCCGAGGTGTCGCTGGTCGCATTGGGTCGCGGGAGGTTGCGTCGTCCTGTCCATCGACCGGGGATGCCTCGACCGCCGGTTCAGGCGGATGCTCGAGGTCCTCCCATTTGAAACCGTTCACTTCGAGCGCATCGGATTCTCGGGAAAGGCGTTCAGGGTCGGCCGCCTGTTGAGGGGCCTCAGCCAAATCCCCCTGCTGGACGAGTTCTTCAT
>DASPZZ010000153.1:0-17221 GCA_035635995.1 Binatia bacterium
ATGTCCGGGATTGAACCGGAGACCTCGTCCTTACCAAGGACGCGCTCTACCGACTGAGCTACATGGGCGCATGCGCGAGACTTGGAGCGGGAAACGGGATTCGAACCCGCGACCCCCAGCTTGGAAGGCTGGCGCTCTACCACTGAGCTATTCCCGCCCGATTGCGGGGCCACTCGTGCCTCTCCGAGCCCACCCGCGGTAGAAGCCGGCCTCATGGCGCCCGCTACAATGGTGGGGAGGGGAGGATTTGAACCCCCGAAGGCGTACGCCAGCAGATTTACAGTCTGCCCCCTTTGGCCACTTGGGTACCTCCCCGAATCCGCCGGCACGCACCTGGCAACTCCTCGGAAAAGCTGGCGCTGGCGGGAGGATTTGAACCCCCGACCCACTGCTTACAAGGCAGTTGCTCTGCCCCTGAGCTACGCCAGCACAGACAAAAGGTCACATTAGTCTTGACTTTTCAATAAGTCAAGCTCTTTACTTCCGCGGCCTCGTTGTCGCGCCACTTCGTAGCAGAGCACGGCGCCGGCGGCGGCGACGTTCAGCGAGCCGACCCTCCCCCGCATCGGAATCGTGAGGAGCACGTCGCACGCCTTCGCCACGTGGGATCTGAGCCCCTCCCCCTCGCTCCCCAGGACCAGGCAGAGCGGCCCCGTCAGGTCGGCGGCCCATGCGGATACACCTGTGCCCGTCACACCGCCGAAGATCCAAACACCGGATTTCTTCAGCACTTCCAGGGCGTTCACCAGATTCGTCTCACGGGCGACGGCGAGGTACTCCACCGCGCCCATGGCCGCGCGGGCCGCCGCGTCCGTGAGGCCGACCTGATGGTGCTTCGGGACGATCACGCCGTGCGCGCCGAAGGCCTCGGCGCTCCTGAGGAGCGCGCCGAAGTTCCTCGGGTCCTGCACCTGATCGAGAGCCACGAAGAAGGCGGCCTCCGCGCGCGCGCCGGGGATCTCGAGGAGGGCCGCCAGATCCACGTACTCAGCCGACGCCACGCGCGCGACGACGCCCTGGTGTCGGTCGGACCCGGCCATCGCCGTGAGCTGGTCGCGGGTGCGATAGGAGACCTTGACGCCGGCTCGGCGCGCGAGAGCGACGACCTCGGCCAGGGGACCCCGAGAGCCCGCGAGGACCGCGATCTCGTCCGCGCTCCGCCCGCGCGCGCGCAGTAGCTCGAGCACGGGGTTGCGGCCGTAGACGCGCCCCTCGGCCACTACCGCCCCTTCGGGGTGAGGCGCGGCCCCGCCGGCGTGTCCTCCACGAGCCAGCCGAGCTGCGCGATCTCGTCGCGCAGCTCGTCGCCGCGCTTGAAGTCGCGGAGCGCCCGCGCCTCGCGGCGCGCGGCGAGGAGACGCTCGACCTCGGGCGGCGGGCCGTCCATCGCCGCGCCTCGCCCGAAGAGCCCGAGCACCCGCGCCAAGCGCACCAGCTCGTCCACGCCCGCGACGAACGCGCCGGGGGGGCCGGCTCCCCGGTCCCGCGCCTCGGCCAGCGCCCGCCCGAAATCGAAGAGCGCGCCGAGCGCTTGCGGCGTGTTGAAGTCGTCGTCCATCGCCTTCTCGAAGCGCGGGCGGAACTCGGCGAACGCCGGCGGCAGCGAGGCGGCGGCGCCTGCGCCCGGCACGGCGGCCGCGTCGTGGAGAAGACGGGCCAGGCGCTCGAGCGCCCGCGCGCTCTCCTCGACGCGCTCCCCGGACCACTCGACCATGTTGCGATAGTGGGTTCCCAGCATCCAGAGACGGAGCGCGTCGGGATCGTGGCGCTTGACGATCTCCCGGATGCTCAGCGTGTTGCCGAGCGACTTCGACATCTTCTCCTTGCCCATGTTGACCATGCCGTTGTGCACCCAGTAGCGGGCGAACGGCTGGCCCGTGCAGGCTTCGGTCTGGGCGATCTCGCACTCGTGATGAGGGAAGATGAGGTCCTCGCCGCCGCCGTGGAGGTCGAAGGATGCCCCAAGGTACCTCATGGCCATCGCGGAGCACTCGATGTGCCACCCCGGCCGGCCCTGTCCCCAGGGGCTGTCCCAGGAGGGCTCGCCCGGCTTCGAGCTCTTCCAGAGCGCGAAATCCCGCGGGTCGCGCTTCCGCTCGTCCACCTCGACGCGGGCGCCGGCCAGCAGCTCGTCGAGGTTCTTTCCGGAGAGCCGCCCGTAGGGAGGAAAGCTGCGGATCTCGAAGTAGACGTCGCCGTCGACCGGGTAGGCATGACCGGTGGCGACCAGCCGCTCGATGAGCTCGATCATCTCGGGCACGTGCTCCGTCGCCTTCGGGTCCACGTCGGGCGCCAGGACCCCGAGCGAGGCCATGTCCTCGCGCTCCGCGGCGATGTAGCGCTCGGCGAACTCCCGCGGGGTCACGCCCGCCTCGTTGGCGCGTCGGATGATCCGGTCGTCGACGTCGGTGTAGTTCTTGACGAACGTGACCCGATAGCCCTTGAAGGCGAGGTAGCGGCGGATCACGTCGAAGACCATGGCGCTCCGCGCGTGCCCGATGTGCGAGTAGTCGTACACGGTCACCCCGCACACGTACATGCGGACCTCGCCCGACGTGAGGGGAACGAACTCCTCCTTCGTTCGCGTCATCGTGTTGGAGATCCGGATCATGCGGTCACCTCGACGCTCACCACCGCCATCGCCGCCATCCCTTCTTGCCGGCCGAGCAGGCCGAGTCCCTCGGGGCTCTTCGCCTTCACGCTCACCCGGTCGATCTCGAGCCCCAGCACGTCGGCCAGCCGCTTGGCCATCTCCGGCAGCAGCGGGGCCAGACGTGGAGCCTGGGCGAGCACGGTCGCGTCTACGTTGACGAGCCGGCCCCCGCGCGCGGTCACCAGCTCGACGACGCTCCGGAGCAGTCGCAGGCTCGAGATGCCTCGGTAGCGCGCGTCGGTGTCGGGGAAATGTCGGCCCAGGTCACCCAGCGCCAGGGCGCCGAGCAGGGCCTCACCGATCGCGTGCGACAGCACGTCGGCGTCCGAGTGCCCGGCGAGCCCGCGATCGGACTCCACCGTGACCCCGCCCAGGACGAGCGGCCGGCCGGCGGCGAGCGGGTGGAGGTCGAACCCGAAGCCGGCGGGTCACCGGGCCCACGCTCGGCGCGCGCGGCGGAGATCCTCCGGCGTCGTGATCTTCACGTTGTCGGCGAGCCCGCACACGACGCGGACCGGATGGCCGAGCCGCTCGACCAGCATGGCGTCGTCGGTCCCGACGACACCGTCCCGGCGCGCCTTCTCGTGCGCCTCGCGGAGAAGGTCGGCGCGAAACGCCTGCGGCGTCTGGACCGCCCAGAGGCCCGAGCGGTCGAGCGTCGCGTCCACGATGTCGTCCCGCACGCGCTTGACGGTCTCGGTGATGGGCAGGGCGCAGATGGCGGCGCCGGACGCCGCGCCGGCACTCACGACGGCGTCGATGAGGCGACGCGTGATCAGCGGCCGGACGGCGTCGTGGACCACGACGATCTCGGCGTCGTCGGGGACGGCCTGCAGCGCGAGCCACACCGAGTCCTGGCGCGTGCGGCCCCCCGGCACGACCGTGAGCGGGGCGCGGCGGGCCACCGGCGCCAGCGCGCGGCGGGTGCGCTCGACGTGAGGCTCCGGCGCGGCTACCACGATCGCGGTCACGGCCGGATGACGCGTGAAGTGGCCGACGGTCATGGTCACGATGGGGATGCGCCGAAGCCTGATGAATTGCTTCGGGACGCGGCCTCCGAAGCGCGCGCCCACGCCACCCGCGGGGATGACGACCGCCACTCTAGCTGCCATCGGCCTGCTCCGCCATGGCCTCCCCACGCGTCAGCCGAGCAACGCGGCCAGGGCGTCACCGACCGTGGCCACACCGTGGATGTCGAGCGACACCTTCCCCGGCTCGAGGACATTGCTCCGCGGCACGATCGCGCGGCGGAAGCCGAGGGCGGCCGCCTCGCGCAGACGCAGCTCGAGCCCCGCGACCGCACGAACTTCTCCTGTGAGTCCCACCTCGCCGACCACCAGCACGTCCCCCGGCACCGCGCGATCCATGTAGCTCGACGCGGCGGCGACGACGATTCCCAGGTCCGCCGCGGGCTCGGTGACGCGGCCGCCGCCGGCGACGTTGACGAACACGTCCTGGCTTCCGAGCGGAACGCCCGCGCGTTTCTCGAGAACCGCCAGCAGCAGGCACACGCGGTTGTAGTCGGCACCGAGCACCGTCCGGCGTGGAGTTCCGATGGACGCCTGCGCGACGAGCGCCTGCAGCTCGAGCAGCACCGGTCGCGTGCCCTCGAGACTCGAGACGACGACCGAACCGGGCGCCTCCTGGGGGCGCTCGGCGAGGAAGAACCCGGAAGGGTTCTTCACCTCGGCCAGTCCGCCCTCCGCCATCTCGAAGACGCCGATCTCGTTCGTGGAGCCGAACCGGTTCTTCACCGCTCGGAGCACGCGATACGAGTGATGGCGCTCGCCCTCGAAATACAGCACCGTGTCGACGAGGTGCTCGAGCACGCGCGGCCCCGCCAGCGCCCCTTCTTTCGTGACGTGGCCGACGAGGAAGGTGGCGATGCCGAGGCCCTTGGCCAGCGTCATGAGGCGCGCCCCGCACTCGCGCACCTGCGCGACACTGCCCGGCGCCGACTCCAGCTCGGGCAGGAACACGGTCTGGATCGAGTCGATGACCAGCGCGCGGGGCTTCACGTCGTCGAGGTGAGCCTGGACGACCGACAGATCGTTCTCCGGCCACAGGAGCAGCCCGTCGGTCGCGATGCCGAGCCGGTCGGCGCGCATCTTCACCTGCGCCGCCGACTCCTCGGCGGTGACGTACAGCACCGGCGGGGTCACCTGCGCGAGCGCCCGCGCCGCCTGCAACAGGAGCGTGCTCTTGCCGACGCCTGGATCCCCGCCGATCAGCACCAGCGAGCCACGCACCACACCGCCGCCCAGCACTCGATCCAGCTCGCTGATCCCGGTGCGCACGCGGTCGTCCCGCTCCAGGGAGATGTCCTTGAGCGGGCGCGGGCGGCCCGACGCCACGCTGGCCCGTCGCGCGGTCCGCGACGAGCTCGGCCGCTCTTCGACGAGCTGGACCCAGCTGCTGCCGCCGCGCCGGCAGTCGGGACACGTGCCGGGCTTCGGGCTCGTGAACCCGCACTCCTGACACCGGTAGACGCTAGCGTCGCGTGGCGTCATCCCTGGACTTCGCTCCCTTGTCCCCAAGACTGCGAATCATCGATCTCAGGATGAAGCTCCGCTGGGCGCCGTCCAGAATGGCGACGAGACGCTCGTAGATCGTGGGGTCGGCGATGAGCAGCCCCACGGTCCCCTCGCCATCGTTGATCTTCCCGCTGATCGATTTCAGGTTGGCGACGGCGGTTCGGAGGTCCTGCATGGTGAGCGAAAGCGAGCCGTCATCGCCGGAGTCGGCCACCAGACTGCCGAGCGTGCCCCGCCCGCCGGCCAGGCGATCCGAGACCTCGCGCAGGTTGTGGGCGACCGCCCGGAGGTCGTCGAGGACCACCTTGTACTTCGGATCGAAGAGGAGGCCGGGCAGCAGCCCCGGCTCGCGCTCGGGCTCTGCGACCATGGCGCTGATCCGGTCCATCGCGGCCACGAACCGCTTCGCCGAGGCCGTGCCTTCGGGCGAGAGCAGGACGCCGGCTGCGCCCTGCCCCTTCTCGACTCGCTCGATCACTGCCTGCGTCGTGGCGATCAGCTCGTTGACCCGGCGCAGCGCGACCGGCTCCTCGTAGACGAGTGCGTGCGCCCATCCGCGGCCGTGCTCCACCTGATCGACCACGCGTCCGAGCTTGTTCACCGTCGTCGCGGCATCCTCGATGATCTTGGACTGGTTCACCTTCTCCGCCGTCTCGCGAAGCGCGCTGGCGAGATCGGCGACACTCTTGGCCGTCTCGGCGCCCGCGGCGATCACCCGCCCGAAGTCGGCCGGGTCGCGCGAGGCCAGCACCTCGCCGGCGGCTAGCGCCGGCACGCCGACGTCTCCGACGGTGATCTCCACGATCCTGTCGCCGAGCAATCCCTGGGTCTCGATCCGCGCGACCGAGTTCTTGCGGATCCGGTCGGAGAAGCGCCGAGCGATCGTGAGGTCGACCCGGACCTTGCCTCCGGGCTGCGGGGGAAGGTTCACGCCCGACACCCGCCCGATCTGTACACCGGCAAGCCGGACCGTCGCGCCCTCGACCAGGCCGCCCACCTCGGTGAAGTCGGCGTGGATCGTGTAGCGCGCCTCGAACAGCCGCGCCCGGGCCCCGAGCGCGTAGACCAGGCCAAGGAACGTCGCGAGCGCCACCAGCACGAAGACACCGACGCGGAACTTCACCGCGATCTCGCGCTTCTCGTTCATAGGGTCGCCTCCGCGGCTCGCACTACCGCGGCGCCCCGGCGAGAAAGGCCTGGACGGCCGGGTTGCTCCCGCCGAGGACCTCGTCGGCCGGGCCGAGGGCCGCGAACCGCCCTTTGATGAGGACCGCCACGCGGTCGGCGACCGTCCGGGCCAGCTCGACATCGTGGGTGACGACCATGGCCGTGTCGCACACGCCGCCGCGCAGATGCAGCATCAGCTCGGCGACGAGCTTGGAGTTCGTCGGATCGAGCCCGGCCGTCGGCTCGTCGAACAGCAGCATCTCCGGCTCGACCGAGAGAGCGCGGGCGATCCCCACGCGCTTCCGCATGCCGCCCGACAGCTCGGACGGCAGCAGCGGCAGCACCTCGGTCGAGAGGCCCACGACCGACAGGTTCCGAACGACACGCTCGTCGATCTCCGCCTCCCCGAGGCTCGTGTGCTCGCGAAGAGGATACGCGACGTTCTCGTGAACGGACAGCGAATCGAAGAGCGCCGCGCTCTGGAAGACGTAGCCCATCCGGCGCCGCAGCGGGAGGAGCGCCTCCTCCGAGAGGTGCTCGATGCTGCGCCCGAAGACCCGGAGCCGCCCGGCGTCCGGACTGATCAGGCCCGCGACGAGGCGGAGGAGAACCGTCTTGCCGGCGCCGCTGCCGCCCATGACGACCAGGGTCTCGCCCTTGGCGAGCTCGAACGACACGCCGCGCAGCACCTCGTTCGCGTCGAAGTTCTTTCTCAGGTCGCTGGCCTCGACGACCGGCTCCGGCATGGCCGTCAGTAGAAGAGGGTCAGGAAGAGCTTCGTGATGAAGAAATCGGACACGATGACCCCCATGGTCACGTGGACGACCGTCGCCGTCGTCGCCCGACCGAGCCCTTCGGTGCCGCCTTCGGTGCTGAGGCCGTTGTAGCAGCCGATGAGCGTCACGATCACTCCGAAGAACACGGACTTGCCGACGCCGGTCAGGAAGTCTTTCGGCACGACCCAGTAGGTCGTGATGTTCCAGTAGGCGTACATGTCGGCGCCGCGCTCCAGGAACATGATCAGCATACCGCCGAGCACGCCGACCGCGTCCGCCAGCACCGTCAGCAGGGGGAACACGACGAGCGCCGCCAAGACACGAGGTACGACCAGGCGCTTGATGTAGTTCACGCCGAGGGTCCGGAGCGCGTCGATCTGCTCGGTCACCTTCATCGAGCCGAGCTCGGCCGTGATGCCGGACGCGACCTTCCCGCCGACGAGAATCGCGGTCAGGACGGGCCCGAGCTCCCTCAAGATGGCCAGCGCGGCGATCGGGCCGACGTAGCTCTCCGCGCCGAAGCGGGCCATGTTCACCGCGCTCTGGATCGTGAAGACCATGCCGGTGAAGATCGCGGCCGTCAGCGCGACGCCGAGCGACCGCACGCCCATCACCTCGATCTCCTGGACGACGAGGCGGAAGTACTTCGGCGGCAGCGCGAGGCTCCGGAAGACCTGGCCGGTCAAGAGGCCGACCCCGCCGTACCACACCGCGGTTCGTCTCAGATAGGCTTCCATCGGTCAGTCCGCGCGCTCCTTCGCGAAGCTCTCGACGAATCGGCGGAAGTCGGCGCGCCGCGCGTCGAACGACGATGGCGGCGCCGCGTAGGCGAAATCGTAGACGCAGCCCTCCTCCTTCAGCACGTACGCCTCGATCCGCGTCGGCGTGCCGTCGGCGGCCACCCGGCCGTCGAGCACCCGGTGCAGGGCCGGCCGCCCGTTCAGCGAGACCTCGTCCTGCTCGATGGTCGCGCGGTCACGAAGCCCGATCAACAGCTGTCCGAGCAACAGGCCGGCGCTTCGGGATCTCGCGCGATCGTCGCACTCCGCGTGCGCCAGCATCGCCGCCATCCCGTCCTGGTGCCGCAGCTCGAGGTCGGCCTTGCTTTCCGCGGCGACGGACCAGTCGGCACCCGGCAGCGTGACGCGGTAGCCCTTGGTCGAGTGATAGACACCGTTCTCGATCCGCCGGCCGGCGCACGCGGTGAGTGCGAGGACGGCTCCGAGCACGAGTGCCACCGGCGCCCGGCGCACGCGGCCGCTACCGATCCGGCGTGGGGCGTCCCGCGTGGCGTCGCGCCAGCTCTTTCAGGACCTCGCGGAGCGAAAGCCCACGCGCGCCGAGCAGCACGAGGGTGTGGAACCACAGGTCCGCGACCTCTTCGATGACACGCCGGTCGCCCTCACCGCCGAGCGCCGCCGTGATCACCTCGGTCGCCTCTTCACCGATTTTCCGGCACACTTCCGGCTCGCCCGACGCCAGCAGGCCGGCCACGTACGATCCCGACGGCCGGCTCGCCTTTCTCTCCTCGATGGTGCGCTCGAGCCGCTCGAGCATGCCCGACGGTGCCGGGCGTGAACCAGCGCCGGCGCCTCCCTTGAGCGCCGTGAAGAAGCACGTCCGCTGCCCGGTGTGGCAGGCCACACCCTCCTGGTGGACCTGGACGAGGAGCGTGTCGCCGTCGCAGTCGGCGTAGACCGACTGGACATGCTGGACGTGCCCGGACGTCTCGCCCTTCCTCCAGGGCATCCCGCGCGAGCGCGACCAGAAGTGCGTGACGCCGCTCGACAGCGTCGCCTCGACGGCGGCGCGGTCCATCCAGGCGACCATGAGGAGCTCACCGGTGTCGGCCTCCTGGATGACCGCCGGCAGCAGGCCCTGGCCGTCGAATCGGAGCCCGTCGAGCGTCACGGCTCGCTTCGCACCTCGACGCCCCGCCCGCGCAGGTAGGCTTTTGCTTCGGTGATGGTGTGGGTCCCGAAGTGGAAGATCGAGGCGGCGAGCGCCGCGTCGGCGCAGCCCTCCACGAGGCCCTCGTAGAGGTGCTCGAGCGAGCCGGCGCCCCCCGAGGCGATCACGGGAACCGACACGCTCTGCGAGACCGTGCGGGTGAGCTCCAAGTCGTAGCCGTCCTTGGTCCCATCGCGATCCATGCTCGTCAGCAAGATTTCGCCGGCGCCGAGCGCCACCGCCTGGTGCGCCCACTCGATCGCGTCGCGCCCGGCCGGCCGCCGGCCCCCGTGGGTGTAGACGCCCCAGCGATCAGGCTCACCCGGCCGGCCCGGCTCACGCCGGGCGTCGATCGCGACGACGATGCACTGGCTCCCGAAGCGCTCGACCGCTTCACGGATCACCGCGGGCCGCTCCAGGGCGGCCGTGTTCAGCGAGATCTTGTCGGCGCCCGCCCGGAGCAGCCGGCGCACGTCGTCGACGGAGCGGACGCCGCCGCCGACCGTCAGCGGCATGTAGATGCCCTCCGCCGTGCGGCGGACGACGTCGAGCATGGTGTCGCGCGCCTCGTGCGAGGCCGTGATGTCCAGGAACACGAGCTCGTCGGCGCCCTGGGCGTCGTACGCGAGCGCGGCCTCGACCGGATCGCCGGCGTCGCGCAGGTCGACGAACCGCACGCCCTTGACGACACGGCCGTCCTTCACGTCGAGGCACGGCACGATGCGCTTGGCCAGCACGCTCAGTCTCGGAGAGGGCCGGCCGAGCCGGCGCTCGAAGCCGCCACGTCCTTCGCCCGGCGCAAGTCGATCGCGCCCGTGTAGAGGGCGCGGCCGACGACCGCGCCGACCACGCCGACGATCGCCGCCAGCCGACCCAGGTCCTCAACGCGTCCAACCCCGCCCGACGCGAGGATCGGCAGCTCGACGGCGCGCGCGAGCGCCGCCGTGTCCTCGACGTTGGGTCCGGTCTCCGTGCCGTCGCGGCCCACGTCGGTGTACAGGAGCGCCGCCGCGCCCGCGTCGCGCGCCCGCGCGCCGACCTCCACCACGGTGTCATCCACGACCTCGGTCCAGCCCTTCACGGCCACGCGCGCCCCGCGGGCATCGACGGCGACGATGATCCGCCCGGCGTGGCGCCGGCAGACGTCACGCAGGAATTCGCGGTCGAGCGCCGCGCGCGTCCCGACCACCACCCACCGTGCGCCGGTCTCGAGCGCCGCCTCGACGGCCCGCGGGTCGCGCAGCCCGCCCCCGACCTCGACCGGCACCGGCGCCACGGCCGCGACGATCTTCGTGACGAGCGTGGTCTGCCGCGGTTCACCGGCGAACGCGCCGTCGAGGTCCACGACGTGGAGCCGCTCGGCGCCAAGCCCCTTCCACTGAAGCGCGACCGCGACCGGATCCTCGGAGAATATGGTCTCCCGGTCGCTCCGGCCCTGGTGCAGGCGGACGCACCGCCCACCGCGCAGGTCGATCGCCGGGATGACGATCACCGACCGCTCTTCACGACGGCGGCGAAGTTGCCGAGGAGGCGGAGTCCCCACCGCTGGCTCTTCTCCGGGTGGAACTGGGTCGCGTAGATCCGCCCGACCTCGATCCCCGCCGCGAACCTGACACCGTACTCGCACCACGCGACCCGCGGAGAAGCGAGCCCCCCAGACCGCGCACCCGGAGCCACTCGCCGCTCCGGACCGTCACCTTCAGATCGGGCATCCGGAGCCACCGGAGCCACCCGCCGCAGTGGACCCTCAGATCCGGCATCCGGAGCCACACGCTCCTGTGTCAGGCCACCTTCGGTCAAAGCCGTCCTCACGGTCCCCGCTACAACCGGATAATACGAGTGGACGAAGTAAAAGTGCGCGCCCGACGGGATGCCGTCGAACAGCCCGAGCTCGCCGGCGTGCTCCACGCGGTTCCATCCCATGTGGGGAATCTTCCGCCCGGGAGGGAGCCGGCGCACGGCGCCGGGGACGACGTCGAGGCCTCGTCCCTCGCCGAACTCCTCGCTCGTGGAAAACAGCAGCTGATAGCCGAGGCAGATGCCGAGGAACGGCCGGCGGCCATCGAGCGCTCGGCGAAGGGCGGGCAGGAGGCCCAGGCGGTCGAGGTTCGACATCGCGTCGTGAAACGCGCCGTCCCCCGGCAGGACCACCGCCTCGGCGTCGTCGACGGCCCGCGGATCCTGGGTGATCACCGCCGGGCTGCCGACGCGTCGGAACGCCTTCTCGACCGAGCCGAGGTTCCCCCGCCCGTAGTCGACGATGGCGATCACAAGGTCCCCTTCGTCGAGGGCAGGATCCCGGAGATTCTCGGATTGAGGCGCGTCGCCTCGGCGAGCGCCCGCCCGACGGCCTTGAACACGGCCTCGGTGACGTGGTGGAGATTGTGGCCGTAGTGCATGGTCACGTGCAGGGTCATGTCGGCGTTGAACGCGAAGGCGCGGAAGAACTCCTGGAGCAGGTCGAGGTCGAAGTTCGACACCCGGGTGCGCGCGACGGGCACGCCGAAGACGAGGAAGGGCCGGCCCGAGAGGTCCACGGACGCCGAGACCAGCGCCTCGTCCATCGGGATGTATGCCGTTCCGTAGCGCACGATTCCCTTCTTGTCGCCGAGCGCCTGCCGCAGGGCCTGGCCCAGGACGATGCCGACGTCCTCCACGGTGTGGTGCTGGTCGACCTCGACGTCGCCCTGCGCGTCGACGGCGAGGTCCATCAGCCCGTGCTTCGACCACGCCTCCAGCATGTGGCTGAAGAACGGGATCGGCGTCTGCACCTTGGACGCGCCGGTGCCGTCGAGGTTGAGGTGGAGCGTGATCTCCGTCTCCTTCGTCTTGCGCTCGACGCGCGCCTGTCGGGCTGCCGGCTCGGTACTCATTCGCGCTTCCCTCCGTCGCGGTCCAGTCGATCCAGTCGCAGCGCGGCCGCGCTCCCGTGCCCGGCCAGGCCCTCGACGCGCGTCAGCGTGGCGAGATGCAAGGCGGCGGCGCGCAGGCCGCTGCGCGAGTACTCGATGACGCTCGAGCGCTTCACGAAGTCCTCCGTCGAGAGCGGCGAGGCGAACCGCGCCGTGCCCGCCGTCGGGAGCACGTGGTTGGGGCCGGCGACGTAGTCGCCCACGACCTCGGGCGTGTGCCCGCCCATGAATATCGCGCCCGCGTGCCTCACCCGCGGCAGCAGCGCCGCCGGGACGGCGACCAGCAGCTCCAGGTGCTCGGGAGCCAGACGGTTGGCGAGCGTGACCGCGTCGTCGAGGCTGCCCACCCGGATCAGCGCGCCGTTCGCCTCGAGCGCTTGCTCGGCGATCGCGCGCCGTGGCAGAGCGACCAGCTGCCGCTCGAGCGCCGCCGCGACGCGCGGGATCAGCTCGCCGGCGTCCGTGACGAGAACCGCGCGGGCCATCGGATCGTGCTCGGCCTGGGCGAGCATATCGCTGGCGATCCACTCCGGGTCCGCGGTGGCGTCCGCGACGACGACGACCTCGCTGGGCCCGGCCACCATGTCGATCCCCACCTCACCGAACACCCGCGCCTTGGCGAGCGCGACGTAGACGTTGCCCGGTCCGACGATCTTGTCGACCCGGTGGATCAGCGGCGTGCCGTACGCGAGCGCGGCGACCGCCTGCGCCCCGCCGATCCAGTAGCCCTCGGTGACGCCGGCGATGCGCGCGGCGGCGAGCACGACGGGCTCGATCCGGCCGTCGCGTCCCGCGGGCGTGACGAGCACGATCTCCCGGACGCCCGCGACGCGCGCCGGGACGACCGTCATCAGGACCGTCGATGGATACGCGGCCCGCCCGCCCGGGACGTAGACGCCGACGCGGTCGAGCGCTCGGATCTCCTGACCCAGGACGGACCCGTGCTCGTCGGTCATGCGCCACGATTTCGGCATCGCGGCCGCGTGATACCGCTCGATGCGGTCGGCGGCGTATTCGAGGGCGGCCCGGACGTCGGGGGCGATGCCGCGCTCGGCGGCTTCGAAGTCCGCGGGGGCCAGCGCCAGCTCCGCCGGCCCGGCGGGGCTCCAGCCATCGAGGCCCGCCGTGTACTCGCAGAGCGCCGCATCGCCCCGCGCGCGCACCCCGGCGAGGATCGCGTCGACCGTCCGATGGATCTCGGGCGCGACCGTCTCGGGCGAGCGCTCGAGCGCCGCCACGACCGCGTCGATCCCGGCCCGCGCGTCGAGCGTGCGGATCATGAGCGCGGAACCCGCGGCGCCGGCTGAGCCCGCCCCTCCGCCGGGCGCTGCGCGGGCTCGCTGCGGAGCGCGCCCTTCAGCTCGTCGATGAGCTCGGTGACCGCCGCGTGCTCGGTCTTCATCGAGGCGCGGTTCACGATGAGACGCGCGGTGGACCGGGTGATCTCGGCCACTTCGACCAGGCCGTTCGCTCGGAGAGTTTCGCCCGACTGGACCAGGTCGACGATGCGCTCGGCCAGCCCGACCAGCGGGGCCAGCTCGATCGAGCCGTCGAGGCGCACGATTTCGACCTGGACGCCTCGATCGGTGAAGTACTGCTCGGCCAGTCGGGGATACTTCGTCGCGACCCGCACCCACGACCACTTCGCCGGATTGTCGCGCTCCCAGAGCTCGCGCGGCTCCGCCACCACGAGCCGGCAGAATCCGAATCCGAGGTCGAGCGGCTCGTACACGTCCGGCTCCTGTTCCAGCAGGATGTCCTTGCCGACGATCCCCAGGTCGGCCGCGCCGTACAGCACGTAGGCCGGGATGTCGGCCGGCTTCAGGAAGAGCATGCGCAGCCCGCTCCGGGCGTCGGTGAAGATCAGTCGCCGCGAGTCCTGGTCGACGCCCTCGACGCCGAGCTCACGCAGGAGCTCGAGCGCGCCGTCGAGCAGACGCCCCTTCGGCAGGGCGAGCGTGAGTCGCTCCTTCACGCGCGTCGCTCGACCTCCAGGCGCGCGGGCATCAGGCCCTCCCGGCGACGAACCGGTCGACGCCGGCCAAGTCGGCGCGGACAGCCACCTGTCTCCAACCAGCCGCGCGGAGGAGCGCGGCGGCGGCCGGCGCCTGAACGCCGCCGCCGGTCTCGACCACGAGCGCGCCGGACGGACGCAAGCAGCGGCGCGCGGCGGCCGCGATTCGCCTGATGAGCCCGAGACCGTCGGCCCCGCCGTCGAGGGCGACCACCGGCTCGTGGATCCGCACTTCCGGTGGGAGCTCCGGCACGAGCCCGGTCGGCAGGTATGGTGGATTGCTCACGATCAGGTCGGCGCCGAGATCGCGGATCCCGTCGAACAGATCCGCCGCGACGACCCGGATCCGCGTGGCAAGATCGAGGGCGCGCGCGTTCTCCCGCGCCACGGCGGCGGCGGCGGGCGACACGTCGACGGCGACCACGTCGAGATCCGGCCGCTCGGCGGCGAGCGCGCACGCGATGCACCCCGACCCGGTACCGATGTCGATCGTCAGCAATCGGCGGTCGCTGGGCCGCGGCAGCAGCGCCAGCGCCCATTCCACGAGCGCCTCGGTCTCCGGCCTCGGCACGAGCACCGCGTCCGTGAGCCGGACGCGCACGCCGCGGAACTCCTCCCAGCCCAGGATGCGCTGAAGCGGCTCGCGTCGCGCCCGCCGGCGCACGGCGTGCGCGTAGCGCTCGGCGATGGACGCCGGGACCGTACCGGCCGGCTCCAGCCGGACCGCGACCCGGCCGACGCCGAGCAGACCGGCGAGCAGCCACTCGGCGTCGACCCGGGCGCTCGGGAGGCCGGCGGCCTCCAGCGCCGCCGTGGCGGCGTCGAGCTGGTCCGCGAACGTCGCGGCGGGGGACATCAGTGCTCCACGCGCTGAAGCCGCTCGGCTTCCTCGGCCGCCACGAGGGCGTCGATCAGCTCGTCGAGGTCGCCCTCCAGCACCGCCGGCAGCCGATGGAGCGTGAGACCGATTCGATGATCGGTGACGCGCGTCTGCGGAAAGTTGTAGGTACGGATCCGCTCGCTGCGCTCCCCGGTGCCGACCTGGCTGCGGCGGTCCGCCGCGATCGCCGCCTGCTGCTCGTCCTGCGCACGCTCGAGCAGTCGCGCCTTGAGGACGCGCATCGCCTTCGCCCGATTTTTGATCTGCGACCGCTCGTCCTGGCACGTCACGACGAGCCCGGTCGGAAGATGCGTGATCCGTACCGCCGAGTCCGTCGTGTTGACGCCTTGCCCGCCGGGGCCGGACGACCGGTACACGTCGACCCGAAGATCCTTCTCCTCGATCTTGACGTCGACGTCCTCCGCCTCGGGCAGCACCGCGACGGTGACGGTCGAGGTGTGGATCCGGCCGCTCGACTCGGTCACGGGCACGCGCTGCACCCGATGCACGCCACGCTCGAACTTCAGCCGGCTCCAGGCGCCGCGCCCGTGGACGAACAGGATCACGTCCTTGAACCCGCCGACGCCGGTGGGGCTGGCGTCCATGAGCTCGACCCGCCACCGCTGGCGCTCGGCGTACTTCGTGTACATGCGGGTGAGGTCGGCGGCGAAGAGCGCCGCCTCGTCGCCGCCGGCGCCGGCGCGGATCTCGACGAAGACGTTCTTGTCGTCGTTGGGATCGCGCGGCAGCAGGAGCCGCTTCAGCTCCTCCTCGAGCGACGCCTGCTTGGCGGTGAGGTCGTCGATCTCCGCCTGCGCGAGCTCCGCGAGCTCGCGGTCGCCGCCCTCGGCGAGGATGTGGCGGGCCTCGCCGATCCGCCGGAGGACATCGCGGTACGCGCTGAAGCGCTCGACGATGTCGACGGTGTCGGCGTGCTCCTTCCGGAGGCGGGCGTACTCGTTCGGCTGGCCGAAGATCGCGGGATCGGACAGCGCCCGCGCGATCTCGTTGGACCGCTCTTCGATGTGACGGAGCTTGTCAAACAGCATCGCGGCTCAACGCGCCCGTTCGCGGACGCGACTCGATGGGCAAACAAAAAGCCGGTGGGAACTCGATCCCACCGGCTGCGGAGCGCGAGCTACGAAGACGTCGTCTGGCGTCGGTACTTCCGCTGGAACCGCTCGACCCGACCGGCGGTGTCCATGAGCTTGTGCTTGCCGGTGTAGAACGGGTGACACTTCGAGCAGACCTCGACGTGGATGTCGGGCTTGGTGGAGCGGGTGTGCACCACCTCTCCGCACGCACACGTGATGGTCGTCTCCACATAGTCCGGATGAATGCCCACCTTCACTGTCGCCACCCCCTCAGGGCTTCCAAGGATACCAGCCCTGACCGGAACACGCAAAACCCCGGGGAATTCGACCCCCGATCACCCCATCGAATGCATCGAGGCCAGGAACTCCTTGTTGGTCTTGGTGAGCTTGAGCTTGTCCAGCAGGAGCTCCATGCCCTCCACGGGGTTGAGCTGGGAGAGCGCCTTGCGCAGGAGCCAGACTTTCTGGAGCTCGTCCTTCTCGAGGAGCAGCTCTTCCTTCCGGGTGCCCGACTGCTCGATGTTGATCGTGGGGAAGATCCGCTTGTCCATCAGCCGGCGGTCGAGGTGGACCTCCATGTTGCCGGTCCCCTTGAACTCTTCGAAGATGACGTCGTCCATGCGGCTTCCGGTGTCGACGATGGCCGTCGCCATGATCGTCAGCGAGCCGCCCTCCTCGATGTTGCGCGCGGTCGCGAAGAAACGGCGCGGCCGCTGGAGCGCGTTCGCGTCGAGACCGCCGGACAGGACCTTGCCCGACGACGGGATGACGGCGTTGTGAGCGCGCGCGAAGCGGGTGAGCGAGTCGAGCAGGATCACGACGTCCCGCTTGTGCTCGACCAGTCGCTTGGCCTTCTCGATCACCATGTCCGCGACCTGGATGTGACGCTGGGGCGGCTCGTCGAACGTGGACGAGATCACCTCGCCCTTGACCGACCGCTGCATGTCGGTGACTTCCTCGGGCCGCTCGTCGATGAGCAGGACGATCAGGTAGACCTCGGGATGGTTCGTCGCGATCGCGTGGGCGATTGACTGCAGCATCATCGTCTTACCGGTGCGCGGAGCGGCCACGATCATGCCGCGCTGGCCCTTGCCGATCGGACACAAGAGATCCATCACGCGGGTCGTCAGGTTCTCGGAATCGTGCTCGAGGCGCAGCCGCTCCATCGGGTAGAGCGGCGTGAGGTTGTCGAAGAAGATCTTCTCGCGCGCCTGCTCGGGCGTCTCGAAGTTGATCGCCTC
>DASPZZ010000154.1:0-10862 GCA_035635995.1 Binatia bacterium
AGCTCGCGACCAATTCGCTGATGTACCGCCACATGGCGGAGGACATGGACATCAACTGCGGCGTCGTCCTGGAGGGAACACCGATCGCGACGGTCGGCCGCCAGATCTTCGAAGAAGTGGTCGCGGTAGCGTCGGGCAAGCCCTCGAAGAGCGAGCTCTCCGGCGTCGGCGAGGAGGAGTTCGCGCCCTGGATCATCGGCCCGGTGATGTAGGCCGGAGGCCGTCACGCCCGGCCGAGAGGTCTCAAATCGCCGGACGGGGCACTCGCTCGGCGGGTAGGTCGGGAGCGGCGCCGACCAGACGGTCGGCAAGCCAGCGCGACGCGACGCCGCCGGCGGCGCCACACACGAGCGTGAGCGCCAGTGCCGCCGCGGTCTCGCCGCCGGCGGGAGCGAGCGGCGCGTAGGCCGGCAGGCCGGCGAGAAACCAGGCGTAGGTGGCGAAGAGGGTCAGGCCGTAGACGATCGTCGCCGCGCCCGGGCGGCGGCGTGGATCGGCCAGCGCCATCAGGGCAGCCGGCACGAGCGGCAGCGACAGACGCAGCGCCCAGGGCGTGGCTCCCACCGTCCGGTTCTTCTCCGCGATCTCGCGTCCCACGGCGACCGGGGAGCTCGGATCCTTGGCGACCTCCTCGCCGATGACCGACACGGGCTCGACGATCGCGAAGCCGACTCGGGCCACCTGCTGGCCCCCGACCCCCACGGCGAAGGACACGATCACTGCGAAGACCGGCGCCCAGCGCATCCCGGACACCCGCGCCATCGTCACGAGGGCCAGCGGCAGGGCGAGCGCCGCGAGGATCGCGAAGGTGTGGAACAGGATACCGCCGTGGGAGTAGGCCACGAGCCACGCCGGGTCCAGCGTGACGCGGATGCCGCCGTAGAGCAGCGCGCCGGCCATGACGATCGCCGCGCGCCTCACCGAGCTGCGAAGAGGGTGCACCTCCGTCGCGATCAGGAGGCAGGCGAGCGTGCTGACGGCCGAGCCGAAGAGAGCCAGAAGGTGGGGCGGGCTCCAGAGCGTCACGTCCAGGCCGAAGAGCCGGTGCCAGAGGTCGTCGATCGGTGCCGCCAGGACGACGAGTACCAGACCCAGGGCGGCCAGGTGGAACCCCCGCGTCGTCGCGATTCCCCGGAGCCACTCGTACGCGAGAACGCCGCCGACGAGGACGAGGCCTATCGTGACGCTCGAGTAGATCATGAGGTGCGGCGGGATCCAGAACGAGTCGCGTCCGATCGTCATGTGCCACTGGATGTCCCAGGCGAGCCCCCAGGCGCCGACGAGCTTGGCGACCAGGGAACCCCAGAGCGCGACGCGCCGATGGGTGAGGGTCGCGCCGTCGATCACGACTGCACCACGGTGACGACGAGTCCGATCGCGGCGAGGACGTTACCGACCCGCACGCACTCGGTCTCGGCGCCGACCTTGACGACGGCCTTGCCCGTATTGTGGACCTGCCAGGCGAGCTCCCAGCCCTTGGACTCGCTGCAGCCGATCGCCTTCTGGAGCTGCTTCACGACCTGCTCGAAGGTATGGCAGTCGCAGTTGTGGAGGATCGTCATCCACGGCGGGGCGACGGCCTCCTGGCCGACCTCCTCGACGTCCGACTCCGGGGCGGCCTTCTCGACCATCCCTCAGACTACCCCTTGACCTCCCGGAGAAGCTCGCGCGCGATGAGGAACTTCATGATCTCGTCGGAGCCGGCGCCGATCCGCATGAGCCGCGCGTTGCGAAAGATCGCCTGGACCGGGAAATCGGTCGTGTAGCCGATGCCGCCCAGGACCTGCATCGCGTGATCGACGATCTTCCAGACGGCGTCCGCCGTGAAGAGCTTGGTCACCGCCGACTCGCGCTGCGCGGGCCGCCCGGCTTCGATCATCTTGGCGGTACGGTAGATCAGCTGGCGCGCGGCGTCGAGCAGCGCGTACATCTCGGCGAGCTTGAAGGACACGCCCTCGAAGGTCGCGATCGGCTGCTTGAACTGGACGCGCTTGGTCGCGTACTCGGCGGCGATCTCGAGACAGCGGCGCGCGCCGCCGAGCGCGCCCATGCAGTAGGTGACGCGCTCGGTGTCGAGCTCGTCCATCAACACGTGATAGCCGCCGTTGAGGGGCCCCAGGAGGTTCTCCTTCGGAATGTCCACGTCGTCGAACTCGATCAGCGCGTTGTCCATCCAGTCGGCCATGATCACCTCGTCGAGCTGGCGCCGGACGCGCACGCCCGGGTGGTCCATCGGCACGATGAAGGTGGACATGCCCTTGTGCGGGTGGGTCGACGGATCGGTGATCGCGAACAGCGTCAGGTAGTCGGCGAGCCCGCCGCCGGTGATGAACCGCTTCTGACCGTTGACGACCCAGCGATCGCCCGCGAGCACCGCGCGCGTCTGCATGCCCGAGGTGTCGCTGCCGATCTGGGGCTCGGTGATCGCGATCGCCGCCAGCTCACGGCCGGCCAGGCGCGGCGGGATGTGCCGTTGCCGCTGGGCCTCGGTGCCGTAGCGGAGGATGGAGATCGTCCCGAGCGTCAGCGACACGGAGCGGATCGTGTCGCCGGGATGACCGGCGGCCGCCAGCTCCTCGTCGACGATGCACTCGGCGACGACGCCGCGGCCGTTGCCCCCGTACGCCTCGGGGAAGAGCGCGCCGGTGAGGCCGGCTTCGCCGATCAGCGTGAGGTACGACCGCGCCATCTCGCGCAAGAGGCGGCGCCGCTCCGGACCCGCCTCGTGCTTGGCCTTGATCTCCTTGACGCGCCGGTGGGCGGCGGCCGCGCTCGGCAGGATCGTCTGCTGGGCGAAGGCGCGCGCCTCGTGCATCAGGCGCTCCTCCGCCTCGGTGTAGAGGAAGGTCTGGCCGCTGGAGACCGACCAGCCCCCGGGCATCGTGAGATCGTCGAGCGAGATGGCGCGGAAGCGCTCGGGATCAATCGTCATCGTCGTCCACGCGCTCGCCTCCCGGAATCCCGCGGATCGGCGGGATGGAGGCCGGGATTCGTGAGATCGTGTGGACCTTCACGTCCGCGGCCCACGGCGAGTCCCCCGTCGCGTTGGTGAGGGTCGGCTGGGCGGGGTCGTCGAAGAGCCGCAGATCGATCGCGAGGTTGGTGACGTAGACGAAGTCGCCGCTCCGGACGAGGCTCGCCGGGAACAGGAGCCCGATCGGTGCGCCGCGATGGTCGAGGCCGTTGAAGTCGCCCAGCTTGGCGATGGTCCGGCCGGACGGATTGATCACGACGATCTCGTCGGCCTGATTCGCGGCGATCCACAGGTTGTCGTCCTCATCGAGGATGAGGCCGTCGGCGCCGTTCACGCTGTTGACGAACACCGCCGGCTTACCCGCGCTGCCGCTGGGGTTGACGGGGATCTTCACGATCGTGTCGTTGCCGGTGTTGGCGACGAACAGCGTCGTGTGGGCCCGGTTGAAGGCCAGCCCGTTGGCGCCGAAGCCGGGGACGCCGGTGGTCTTGAGCAGATCGCTCTGGACCCAGACCGTCGCCGCCCCACCGTCAGGGCCGGTCTTGTAGACGGCTCCGGCGAACGAAGCCGAGATGTAGACGTTGCCGCTGGGGTCGAAGGTGAGGACGTTGAGGCCGGGCTGTCCCTGGCCGGCGAGGCTGGTGAATATCTCCGAGTGTCCCGATACGGGATCGACCTTCAGCACCTGGGCGCCGCCGAAGTCGATCACCAGGAGGGCGCCGGTCTGCGGATGGAACGCGAGGTCGAGCAGGAGCGTGCTCGAGCCGGCCACGCTGACCTGACGCAGCAGCCGGCCGTGCGGACTGAAGACGAAGAGCTGGCCGGTTCCGCTCGGCGTGCCTTCGACGGCGAACGTGGTGACGTAGATGTTTCCGTGCGAGTCGGCGGCGATGCCCTCCGGATGGGCCGCCCCCGCGGGCAGCGTGGCAAAGCGCGTGGCGGGAGTGCGGAACCATGCGTGCGCGGGCGGAGCCAGAAACACGACGACCAGCAGGGCGGCGAGCAGCGCGCGGCTGACGAGCCTCATCGTTGAGACCTCCTGGGGCGATCGGGTGATGATTCGACCAGGGACAGTATCACGACGCCCTCGTCCCCGGCGGGCCGTCGCCGAAGACGGCGGCCGCGCGAAGACCGGCGAGCGGTGGTCGGCTCATGCCAGGCGGCGGGCCAGGTCGGCGCGGTCGGCGGCGTTGGTGGTCGGCCAGGAGGCCAGGCGCGCCGCGTCGCGGTAGTAGCGCTCGACGGGGAACTCGCTCGTGTAGCCGTAGCCGCCGTGGACCCGCATCGAGTCGAGCGTGACCCCGTACGCCGTCTCCGACGCGTACACCTTTGCGATGCCGACGCGGGTGTCGTCGCCGTCGGGCCCGGCGGCGTCGTAGGTGAGGAGGCGCGCGGCGGTGATCCTCGTCGCCATGTCGGCGAGGGTGAGCTGGATCGCCTGGTGCTGCGCGATGGGCTTGCCGAAGGTCGTGCGCTGCTGCGCGTAGCGAAGCGCGGCCTCGAACGCGGCCTGGGCCAGACCGACGCCCGTCGCCGCGACGCCGAGCCGCGCGCCCCCCAGCGTCGCCCCGAGCTGCTCGTCGCCGCGGCCGCCGTCGCCGCCGAGGAGATCCCGGGATGGGACGCGGCAGCGCTCGAACTGAAGCCGGCACGAGTCCAGGCCGCGCAGCCCGAGGGTCGCGACGGGCGGGCCGGCACGGAATCCGGGTGTCTCGGGGTCGACGAGGAAGCACGCGGCGCCGGCGCCCGAGCTCGCCCGCACCAGCACTCGGGCGGCGCGCGCCGCGTGGTCCACGGGGGGCGTCTCTCCGTCGAGGATCCAGTCGTCGCCGGCGCGGGTGGCTCGGACCCCCTCGGCGAGGGCGACCGTGCCCAGGATCTCGCCGCGCGTCATCGGCGGGACGAGACGCAGGCGCTGCTCGGCGGTTCCGAAGCGGGCGACCGCGTACGCGGCGGTCAGGTGCGCCACGACGATCGTCGCGAGCGTGGCCGAGCCCCGCGCCAGCTCTTCGACGATCATCGCGCCGGTCCGCGCGTCGAGCCCCAGGCCTCCATACTGAGGCTCCACGAGCGCGCCAAGAATCCCGAGCTCGGCCAGCGCCGCGACCAGGCCGTCGGGATGGGCGTGCGTGGCGTCCAGTTCGTGGGCGGCCGGGACCACCTGCTTGTCGACGAACCGGCGGACCGCCAGCACCATCTGGCGCACGTCGTCGGGCTCCCGCTCGCGCGAGGTCAGGGCGCCGAACCGCTCGCCGTACCGCTCGAGAAGACTCCGGGCGATGATGATTCGCTGGATCTCGTTCGTTCCCTCGCCGATGATCATCAGCGGCGTGTCGCGGTAGTAGCGCTCGACGTTCAGCGCCGCGAGGGTGCCGGACTCGGCGTGGAGCCGGAGCGCGGCGACGGCGACCTCCTGGGCCGACTCGGAGGCGAAGAGCTTCGCCATGCCGGCTTCGAGGTCGCACCGCTCGCCGCGATCCTTCATCGCGGCGGCCCAGCCGGTGAGGAGCCGCGCCGCCCGGAGCTTCGTCGCCATGTCGGCGATCGCGGGCGGCGGCTCGGCGCCGCGGTCGGCCAGGTGGGCGAGCGTGTCGTCGTAGGCGGCCTGGGCGACGCCGACCGCCCGCGCGGCGATATTGATCCGCCCCGCCTCGAGCCCGCTCATCACGTGCTTGAAGCCGCGCCCCTCGATCCCGCCGACGAGGTTCGCCGCCGGCACGACGCACTCGTCGAAGACCAGCTCCGCCGTGTCCACGCCCTTGTAGCCGAGCTTGGCGATCGACTTCGCGACGCGGAAGCCGGGGTGGCCCTTCTCGACGATGAAGCAGGACATTCCGCGGTGACGCGGCTCGGCCTTCGGGTCCGTCAGCGCCAGCAGTGCCAGCGTGTTTCCCTCGCGTCCGTTGGTGATGAACAGCTTGGTGCCGCTGATGACGTACTCGTCCCCGCGGCGCGTCGCGACGGTGCGGATGGCCTGGACGTCGGTGCCGGCGTGGGGCTCGGTCAGGGCGAGGCCGCCGCGCGCCCGGCCGCTTGCGAAGCGGGGAAGGAGGCGGTGACGCTGCTCGTCGGTCCCGTGGTTCAGCACGATCAGCGCGGCCATCGTGTGGCTGTTGATGACGCCGGCCAGCGACATCCAGCCACGGCAGAGCTCCTCGATCACCCGTGCGTACGTCGCCACGTCGAGGCCGAGGCCGCCGAACGCGGCCGGGACCAGCGCGCCGAAGAGGCCGAGCTCACGCATCCGGTCGACGAGCGCGTGCGGGTAGGCGTCCGCGTGCTCGAGCGCCGCGGCGACCGGACGGACCTCGACATTCATGAACTCGCGCACGGCGACGACGAGGGGATGGTCCATGGGCGATCAGATACTACAATAAGGGCCCATGCCTCTCGACGACGTCGTCCTCGGCCTGCAGCGCCTGTTCGATCGTCTCGTCCGTCGGCTCCGGCTCGGGGCGCCGCCCGTGGCCGGCCGGCGCCGCCTGCTGATCGTGCAGATCGACGGGCTCTCGCGCGCCGTCCTCGAGGAGGCGCTGGCGCAGGGGCGCGTGCCGTTCCTCGCGCGGCTGCTCCACCGGCGCGGCTATCGCGCCGCGCCGATGAGCGTCGGGCTTCCGACCTCGACGCCGGCCTTCCAGCTGGCGGCGATGTACGGCGTGCGGCCCGATATTCCGGGCTTCCACTACCACGACAAGCGTCGCAAGAGCGACGTCTACTTCCCGCGAGGCGGCGACGCGGCGCACGTCGAGGCGACCCAGGCCGCCGGGCGCCGTGGCATCGTGAGCGGCGGCGGAACCTACGGATGCATCTTCACCGGCGGCGCCGCCAGCAACCTCCTGACCTTCGCCATGATCAAGCGACCCAGCGGGGCGGGCCTGCTCCGCACCGCCTCCAAGTCGGTCGTCCTCGCCTGGGTCCTGGCGAAGGGGTCGGTGGCGTCGCTGGTCGAGCTCGTCCGGGCGGTGCTCCGGACGATCGCCGATCCCATGACCGTCTCGACCGGCGACTGGAAATGGCTCGCGATCAAGCTCGGGATCTCGGTGTGGCTACGAGAGCTCTTCACGCTGGCGGTCGCGCACGACCTCTATGCCGGCGTCCCCACGATCTACGTCAACTATCTCGACTACGACATCGCCGCCCACGCGTGGGGCCCGCGCCACCCCCGCGCGCTGCGCGCGCTTCGCCGCGTCGACGCCTCGATCCATCGGCTGTGGCGGATTCTGCGGCGCGTGCCCGAGTACCGCTACGACCTCTACGTGCTGTCGGACCACGGGCAGGCCGCGTGCACGCCGTACCTCAGGCTGACGGGCGGCAAGCCGATCGAGCAGGCGCTCTTCGACGACTTCTTCGATCCGGCCGGTGCCCGCGAGGCGGCGGCGCCGGAACCCCGGCGAGGTCGATTCGCCGGCGGCCTCGCGGCGTATCGCGCTCAGCGGGCGCCGGGGTTCTTCCAGCGGTTCGTGAACTACCTCGAGCGCGACTTTCCCTGGGTGCTCGGCGGGACGCGCTCGGTGCGAGAGCACGCCGGGATCCGCGTCATCGCCGCGGGGCCGAACGCCTTCGTCTACTTCCTCGAGACCGCGGAGCCGCTGACGCTCGAACGGATCGAGGAGCGCTTCCCGGCGCTCGCGACCCGGCTCTCGAGCGCGCCCGGCATCGGCATCGTCCTGGTGCGCTCGGCGTCTGGCCCGCTCTGCTTCTGGCGGGGCCGACGGTTCGGCCTCGACGCGCTCCACACGGGCCCCTTCGCCGAGCGGCCCGACCTCGAGCGCGTCGTCGAGGGGATCCGTGACCTCATGGCGATGCCGTCGGCGGGCGATCTCGTCATCTACGGGATCGACGCGCCGCGGGGCAACGTGTCGTTCGTCCCAGAGGTCGGCGCCCACGCCGGCCCGTCGCAGGACGAGCTACACACGTTCCTGATCCACCCGCCGGGGGTGACCGTGCCGACGCCGATCACGCACCCGATCGACCTCTACCCCCACTTCGCGCGCTATCAGGCGGAAGCGGCGTGAGGCATCTCACGGTCGTGAGCTACAACATCCACCGCGGTGTCGGGCTGGACCGCCGTCGCGACCTCGACCGGATCGCCGACGTCATCGGCGAGCTCGTGCCCGACGTCGTCGGGTTGCAGGAGGTGATCCGGGAAGACGGGGTGGCGGACGCCGATCAGGCCGCGTACCTGGCGTCGCGGCTGCGCATGTCGGAGATCGTCATGGGCGAGACGCGGCCCCACGGGGCGGGGACGTACGGCAACGTCGTCCTCAGCCGGTTGCCCGTTCTGGGATCGGGCCGGTGCGACCTGAGCCGTGGCGCGCGCGAGCCGCGGGGCTGCCTGCGCGTGGACCTCGACGTCGACGGCGCTCCGCTCCACGTCTTCAACTGCCACTTCGGCCTGGCGCTGCGCGAGCGGCGCGAGCAGCTCGGGCTGCTCGGCATCTTCATCCGAGCCTCCGAGCGCCTGGCCGGCCCGCGGGTGCTGCTGGGCGACTTCAACGAGTGGCACCGCGGTCCGGTGACGCGCGGGCTTCGGCGCGAGTTCTCGTCGCCGATGCGGCGCCGGCGTACCCATCCAGCGATGTTTCCGCTCTTCGCCCTGGACCGGATCTACTGGGACGCCGCGCTCGAGGGCGAGGAGTTCAGCGTGCACCGGAGCCGTCTGGCGCGCGTCGCCTCCGACCACCTGCCGGTGGTCGCGCGCCTGCGGCTGCGCCACGGGCCGCCGCGCCTGGCTCCTTACGTGGTCGGCGACGCGCTCCCGCCCGCGGAGTAGGCGTCCAGCGACCGTCGGAGCGCCCAGCCCTCACGCCCGGCCCGCCAGGTCGACGGCCGCCAGGAGCAGGGTGCGCGCGCCGTGCTCGATGTCGTCGATCGGCGTGAACTCTTCCTCGCAGTGGCTCCGGCCGTCGCGCGACGGCACGAAGACCATCCCCGTCGGGCCGATCGCCGCCATGTACTGGGCGTCGTGACCGGCGCCCGAGAGAATGCGCCGGTGGCGCGCGCCGGCCGCCCGGGCGGCGCGCTCGACCGTGTCGACGACGTCGCGGTCGAACGGGGTGTACGGCACGCGCCAGTAGTTCTCGAGCTCGTACCGCACGCCCTCGCGCTCGCAGGCCTCGCGGACGACCGGCTCGAGCCTGGCCAGCGCCCGGTCGAGCGTCGCGTCGCGCGGATCGCGCATGTCGATGGAGAGCGTCACCCGGCCGGGGATCGCGTTGACGATGTTCGGGGCCACGACGAGATTGCCGACCGTCGTCACCAGGTCGCCGCCGATCTCGACGGCGATCCGGCGGACGCCGGCGACCACCTCGGCGGCCGCGACCAGGGCGTCGTGGCGGATTCGCATCGGCGTCGGCCCGGCATGGTCCTGGACGCCGTAGATCGTGAGGCGCGACCACGCGATGGCGACGATGCCCTCGACCACCCCCACCGAGAGCCCCTCCTCCTCCAGGAACGGCCCTTGCTCGATGTGGAGCTCGAGGTAGGCGCGGAAGGGTCGGGCGACGCAGGGCTCGGCGCCGAGGTAGCCGATCCGCTCGAGCTCGTCGACCAGACGGACCCCGTCCTTGTCCCGGGCGTTGTAGGCGTCCTCCAGGGCGATCTTGCCCGCCATGACGCCGCTGGCGATCATCGCCGGCTGGAAGCGGGCGCCTTCCTCGTTGGTGAAGATCGCCAGGGTGAGGGGATGGCGCGTCCGGATCTTTTCGTCGTCGAGCGCTCGGATCACTTCGAGGCCGCAGAGGACGCCGAGCTGTCCGTCGTACCGGCCGCCGGTCGGCACCGAATCGACGTGGGAGCCCATCATCACAGGAGGGAGCGACGTCGCGCCCTCCCGCCGGCCGAAGATGTTGCCCATCTGGTCGACGGTCACCGAGAGGCCGGCCTCGCGCATCCGCGCGACCATCCAGTCGCGGCCCCGCTTGTCCTCGTCGGTGAGCGCCAGGCGGGTGAGCCCTCCGCGCGGCGTCTGCCCGATCCGTCCTAGCTCCTCGATCGACAGCTCCAGGCGCCGCCGGTCGACCCTCATCTTCTCCCTCCGGAAGTGGGTGCTAAAGACCTAGATACGCGCGTGTGAGCCGCTCGTCCCCGAGGCACCCATGGTGACGGTCAGCACGCCCACCACCAGGGGTCCCCGTCGGTCATCCGGCAGTGTCGCTTCCAGAATAGCTGGTTTAGACTCAGGGGAGTGAGTGACGGTCCGCTCCTGGCGCCCTCGACCATCCGATTCTGCCCGCTCTGCGGCGCGACGCTCGCGACCGAGGCGGTACCGCCCGATCATCGCGAACAGAAGGTATGCTCGCGCTGCCGGTTCGTCTTCTATCTGAATCCCAAAGTCGTGGCGGCGACCATTCCCGAACAGAACGGCGCGATCCTACTGACGCGCCGCTCGATCAATCCGGGGTGTGGCCTGTGGACCTTTCCCGGCGGATTCGTCGACTTCGGCGAGACGGTGACCGACGGCGCGATGCGCGAGACCTTCGAGGAGACGGGCCTGAAGGTGGATCTGACCGGGTTGCTCAACGTCTACACCTACCCGGGAGCCCCGGTGATCATCGTCTACAGGGCTCGTGTGATCGGCGGCACGCTCACGACGTGCGACGAGAACGACTTGCTCGAGTGGGTCATGCCGGAGCGGATCCCCTGGGAGGCCCTTGCGTTCCAGTCCACGCGCGAGGCCCTGCGCGAGTGGGTCGGGGAACGGGGCCGGATGCCGGGCGGCTAGCCCGCATTATTCACGAACCGCACTGCGCCGTCGGACGGGTGGCACCAGGGTGTCCCCGGCCCGCCGGGCGGAAGTGGGACCCCCGAGTCCCGTCCGCAGCTCGAAGAGCTGCGTTCGGGCGAGTGGGTGACGGAGCCCGGTGGGCCGGGGACACCCTGGTGCCAG
>DASPZZ010000155.1:0-2113 GCA_035635995.1 Binatia bacterium
ACATTGGGCCCAAGGAGGGCCGACCACGCTCTCGAATCTCGCCACCCTCTGTCGGCGCCACCACCGCGCCGTCCACGAGGAAGGCTATCAGCTCGATCGAGAGCCGGACGGCGCGCTTCGGTTCCGCCGCCCGGACGGCCGTGTTCTGCCCGAGGTCCCGCCTCCTACCGAGGTGTCCGGCGATCCAGTGAAGCTCCTGCGGGCTCGGCACGACGAGGAGGGGCTGGTCGTGCACGCGCGGACTGCCATGCCAGGTTGGTTGGGCGAGCGCCTGAACGTCGGCTGGGCGATCGACGTCTTGCATCCGCTGGCGCGCGAGACCAACGCGCGCGGCTGATCGTGGCGTGCGCCGCCCGGCAGTCCTCGACCGCGCGTTTCTGTCAGTGAATCTCTACATAGGTCGCACACCCGCCGAGCCCTCACGCGTCCGCCGTATAATGGCGGGGCCCACAGGGAGGTGTGACGTGTCCGAGACCGCCGATCGTGACGACCGCAGCGACGCCAAACACTGGCTCGACGTCTTGACGAAGAAGGAGGAGCACAAGCTCATCGAGCTCCTCAGGAAGAGGTTTCCCGACGGCGGCGCCGAAGGCCGCCGCGAAGAATAGTCCGGCGCGGGCATGGACTGGCAAAACGAGCTGGACGAGCTGAGGCGCCGCGAGGAGCTCGCCGAGCAGCTCGGCGGCCCCGAGCGCGTGAAGCGCCAGCACGACGGCGGGCGTCTGACGATCCTCGAACGGGTCGCCAAGCTCGCGGACCCCGGCAGCTTCCACGAGATCGGCAAGATCGCCGGCAGCGCGCGGTACGACGCGAAGAACGACCTGGTCGCCTTCACGCCCTCGAACTTCGTGTTCGGCCGCGCCGAAGTCGACGGTCGACCGGTGGTGATCGGCGGCGACGACTTCACCGTGCGCGGGGGCTCGGCCGACGCGACGATCAAGGGCAAGCACAACCAGTGCGAGCGGATGGCGCACGACCTTCGGCTGCCGCTGATCCGGCTCGTCGAGGGCTCGGGCGGGGGCGGCTCGGTGAAGACCATCGAGACGACGGGTCGCGCCAACGTGCCCGGCGTCGACGGCTGGGAGTGGGTCGTCAACAACATGGCCACGATCCCGCGCGTGGCCCTCGGCCTCGGCTCGGTCGCGGGTCTGGGCGCCGCGCACCTCGCCGCCGCGCACTACTCGGTCATGGTCAAGAACATCTCCGCGCTCTTCGTCGCCGGCCCGCCGGTGGTCGAGCGCCTCGGTCAGAAGCTCACCAAGAACGAGCTCGGCGGCTGGGAGATCCAGCTCAAGGCGGGCGCCGTCGACGATGCCGTCGACAGCGAGGAGGAGGCCTTCGCGCGCGCGCGGCGCTTCCTGTCGTACCTGCCGTCGTCGATCGACGACGTGCCGCCGCGCGGGCCGCGCGGCGACGACCCGCAGCGCCGCGACCCGTGGCTCTTCGAGGCGATCCCGCACGACCCGCGCAAGCCCTACAAGATGCGTCGCATCGTCGAATCGGTCGTCGACCAGGGCTCGTTCTTCGAGGTCGCGCCGCTCTACGGCCGCTCGGTCATCACCGGCTACGCTCGGCTCGACGGCTGGCCGGTGGCACTGATGGCGAGCGATCCGTACTTCTACGGTGGCGCCTGGCCGGCCGACACCTGCCAGAAGGTCGAGCGCTTCCTCGACATCGCGCAGACTTTCCACCTGCCGGTCGTGTACCTCGTGGACTGTCCCGGCTTCCTCATCGGCCTCGATGCCGAGAAGAGCGGGACGATCAAGCAGGGCGTGCGGGCGATGTCGGCGATGTGGCAGACCACGATCCCGTGGTGCGCCGTGATCGTTCGCAATTCGTTCGGCGTCGCCGGGGCCGCCCACCGGAACCAGAGCCGCTACTGCATGCGCTACGCGTGGCCCTCGGGCCGCTGGGGCTCGCTGCCGCTCGAGGGCGGGATCGAGGCCGCCTACCGCGCCGACCTCGACGCCGCACCCGACCGGAAGGCGAAGATGACGGAGATCGAGGATCGCCTGAACAAGCTCCGCTCGCCCTTCCGCTCGGCCGAGACCTTCTGGATCGAGGAGATCGTCGACCCGCGCGACACGCGGCCGCTCCTCTGCGAGTTCGCCAA
>DASPZZ010000156.1:0-3742 GCA_035635995.1 Binatia bacterium
GAGGCCATCGTCGAAGCGACCGAGCTGCGAAGGAACTTCGACGCGAACGAAGTCCTGCGCGGCGTGTCGTTCACGCTCGCCAAGGGCGAGACCCTGGTCGTCATGGGCGGCAGCGGCGCGGGCAAGACGGTCCTCCTCCGCCTCGTCGCGGGCCTGATCCGTCCGGACGCCGGCCGGCTTCGCGTCTTCGGGCGCAACATCGAGAACCTCTCGGAGGAGGCCCTGCTCCCGCTGCGGCGCCGCATGGGCTACGTCTTCCAGAGCGCGGCGCTGTTCGATTCCCTGTCCGTTCACGAGAACGTCGCGTATCCTCTTCGCGAGCACACCAGCCTCGGGGAGGCGGAGATCCACGAGCGTGTCGTTCGCAACCTGTCGGTCGTGGGCCTCTCGAGCGACGTGCTGCCGCTCTTGCCGTCCGAGCTGTCGGGCGGCATGCGCAAGCGCGTCGGCATCGCCCGCGCCCTCTCGGTCGAGCCGGAGATGCTCTTGTTCGACGAGCCGACGGCCGGGCTCGATCCGACGAACGCCAAGCTCGTCGCCGACCTGATGCTGCACCTGCGCGGCGGCGTGTGCGACACGGCGATGGTCGTCACCCACGACGTCGAGCTCGCCCGCACGGTCGCCGACCGCGTGGCCGTGCTGATCCAGGGGCGATTCGCCGCGCTGGGCCCGGCCGACGAGGTCCTCAGCGGACACAACCCGGCCGTCCAGGCCTTCCTGGCCGGGAGCACGGTGAACCAGACCGCATGAACGAGAAGCGAGAGACCGCGGTGAAGTTTCGCGTGGGCGTCTTCGTCCTGATCGCGCTCGTGACCTTCCTCGGGGCGGTCTATGCGCTCGGGGCCCGGGCGAGGCTGTTCGAGGCGCGCTACACGATTCACGCCGACTTCACCGAGGTGGGCGGCCTCGTCGAGGGCGCGACAGTCCGCCTCGCCGGCGTGCAGATCGGCCGGGTGACGGCCGTGAACCTGCCGCCACAGCCGGGGGGCAAAGTCCGGGTCGACCTCACGATCGCCCGGCGCTTCTCCGACCGGATCCGCAAGAACTCGGTCGCGCGTATCGAGACCCAGGGATTGCTCGGCGACCGGATCGTGGAAATCACCGTCGGCGATGCCAGCGCGCCGGCGGTCGCCCCGGGTGAGGTGCTGGTCTCGCGCGATCCGGCCGACTTCGGCCGGGTGATCGCCGCCGGCGCCGAGACGGCCAAGAACGTCGCGGCGCTCGCCGACGCGCTTCGTGAGACGGCCGACAAGGTCAACAAGTCGAAGATGATCGAGGATGCCGCGGCGACCGTGAACAAGCTCGGCCGCGTGGTCGACCAGGTGGAGCACGGCCGCGGCTGGGCGCACACGCTTTTCTACGAGGAGCCGATCGCGCTCAAGCGGGTCAACGAGCTGATCGCGACCACGCAGGTGCTGATCGAGCGGGTCGAGAAGGGACAGGGCGCGGCCGGGGTGCTGGTCTCCCCCGAGTCCACCGCCTCCGCGAAGCGCTTCGTGGCCGCGATGGACCGGATCAGCGCCATGGTCGAGCAGCCGGAGCGCGAGCCGGGGCTCCTGCCCGGGCTCCTGTTCGATCCGAAGTACAAGGCGGTCCTCGACGATCTCAAGACGGTCACGCACAACCTGCGTCTGATCTCGGACCGCGTGGCGGGCGGCCGGGGCACGCTCGGGAGCCTGGTGGCCGACTCCGGCGACGACGGCTCGCTCTCGCTCACGATGCAGGATCTCCACGTCGCCGTCGCAAATCTCAAATCGATCAGCGAGAAGATCAACGAGGGCGAGGGGACCGTCGGGCTGCTCATCGCCGACCCCACGATCTACGAGCGCCTCGTGACGATTCTCGACGGCGCCCAGCGGAGCTTCCTCCTGCGCTCGATGATTCGCAGCCTGGGGGACAAGGGAGCGAAGTCGAAGGATGACGACACGCGACGCTAGCGCCTACCGCTGCCAGGAGTGCGGGTTCTCGAGCCCCAAGCCCGGCACGTGCCCCGACTGCCGGCGCGCCGGCAACAACTGGGTGCAACTCATCGAGGAGCGGCCGGTCGCGTCGCGCTCGTCGCGGCGCGCGGGCGTGACCTCGGCCCGGCCTCGCGCGCTCAAAGAGATCGCCATGGAGCCGGACGACCGCGTCCGTACCGGGATCGGCGAGCTGGACCGCGTGCTCGGAGGCGGCGTGGTGCGCGGCTCCCTGGTGCTGATCGGCGGCGACCCGGGCGTGGGCAAGAGCACCTTGCTCCTCCAGGCGGCGCGCGCGCTGGCGCAGGCCGCTCCGCCGGTGCTGTACGTCACCGCCGAGGAGTCGGCCGCGCAGGTGAAGATGCGCGCCGACCGGCTCGGCATCGCGACCGATGGGCTCTTGCTCTGGCCGGAGAACGATCTGTCGGTCGTCCAGGCGCATCTCGACGACGTCAAGCCCCGCGCGCTGGTCATCGACTCGATCCAGACGGTGTTCCTGCCGGATCTGGAGTCGGCGCCGGGCAGCGTCGCGCAGGTGCGCGAGTGCGGTGCGCGCCTCATGACCCTGGCCAAAGGGCTCGGCATCGCGACCTTCCTCGTCGGCCACGTCACGAAGGAAGGGGCGCTGGCCGGGCCGCGCGTGCTCGAGCACCTCGTCGACACCGTGCTCTACTTCGAGGGTGAGCGCCATCACGCGTACCGCGTGCTCCGGGCGGTGAAGAACCGGTTCGGCTCGACGAACGAGATCGGTGTCTTCGAGATGGTGGAGGGCGGGCTGGTCGAGGTGAAGAACCCCTCCGGGTTCTTCCTCGCCGAGCGCCCCCGTGAGGCCCCCGGCTCGGTCGTGGTCTCGAGCCTCGAGGGCACTCGGCCGGTGCTGCTCGAGCTCCAGGCGCTCGTCGCGCAGGCGTCCATCGGCACACCGCGGCGCACGGTGCTCGGCGCCGACTACAATCGCGTTTGTCTGCTCCTGGCCGTACTCGAGAAGCGCGCGGGGGTTCCGCTCGGCAGCCAGGACGTCTACGTCAACGTCGCCGGCGGCGGCCGCGTCACCGAGCCCGCGGCCGATCTCGGGATCGTCGTCGCGGCGGCGTCCAGCTACATGGATCGCGTCGTGCCGGCGGACGTGCTCGTGGTCGGCGAGGTCGGGCTCACCGGCGAGGTCCGCGCGGTCGCGGGGCTCGAGCTGCGCCTGCGCGAGGCGGCGGCGCTCGGTTTTCGCCGGGCGATCGTGCCTCAGAGCAATGTCCTCGAGCCGGCCAAGGTGTCGCTCGACGTCCGCGGCGTCGCCACCGTCGGCGAGGCGCTGAACGCGCTGCTCGGCTAAAGGGAGGCCATGCCGGAGAGGCCGAAGGCACCGAAGCTGGCAGTGGTCATCCCGGCCGGCGGCGTGGGGACGCGCTTCGGTGGCCGCCTGCCGAAGCAGTTCATCAAGCTCGGCGGGGCACCCATCCTGACGGAGACGGTCGGCCATTTCACCCGCCATCCCGCCGTGATCGCGATCGTCGTCGCCGCGCCCGAGATCCACGTGGAGCGGACGCGCCGCGCGCTCGCGCGGATCACGCGCCGCGCTCCTGTCACCGTCGTTCAGGGCGGCGGGATGCGCCAGGATTCGGTATGGCTCGCGCTGCGGGCGGTTCCCCGCGATGCCGACATCATCGTCGTCCACGACGCGGTCCGCCCGCTGATCACGCGCGGCCTCATCGACGCCGTCGTGAGCGCGAGCGCGGAATCGGGCGCCGCCATCTGCGCCCTGCCGATTACCGAGACCATCAAGCGCGTGC
>DASPZZ010000157.1:0-4209 GCA_035635995.1 Binatia bacterium
GGGGAATCGCGCCAGCTCGATGCGGGCGTTCGTCAGGACGTCGCGGGGATCGTGCACGTCTTGACACCTCCATCGTAGCCCTCGAAGCATCACACAGCCAACACGAGCATGAGGATACTCGCATGGGACGTCTGGACGGGCGCGTCGCGCTGGTGACGGGAGCAGGGCGTGGCTTCGGCCGCGCGATCGTGGCGGCCTTCGGCCGAGAGGGCGCCGACGTGGCAGTGAACTACAACGCCAGCGCCACGGGCACGAAAGAAGTCGTCGCCGAGATCGAGCAGCTCGGGCGCTGCGCCGAGGCCGTGCGGGCCGACGTCGCTCGAGCGGACCAGGTCGACGCGATGGTCGAGCGCGTGCTCACTCGCTTCGGCCGGCTCGACATCCTCGTCAACAACGCCGGCGTGATGACGCGCGGCCAGTTCCTCGACGTGCCGGTCGCGGACTACCAGTCGATGTTCGCGATCAACGTGACCGGCACCTTCCTCTGCACGCAATACGCGCTCCGCCCGATGGTCGCCGCGCGCTACGGCCGCATCATCAACTTCTCCACTCAGCTCGTGCGCGCCTCGGTCGGCACCGGCGGCTTCGCCGCCTACGCGGCGACCAAGGGCGCCGTCGAAGCGTTCACGCGCGCGATCGCCCACGAGTTCGGCCCCCATGGGGTCACGGTCAACGCGATCGCCCCAGGCGGCATCGACACCGACATGAGCCGCGCGGTGATGACGCCGGAATACCGGGCTCGGCGGATCGGGGAGCTGCCGGTGCGCCACCTGGGGCAGGTCGACGACGTCGCCTACTGCGCGGTCTTCCTCGCGGCCGAAGCCGCTCACTACCTCACCGGTCCGGCCAGATGCACGACGGTATCGTCCTCGCCACCTGCGGCATCTGGCCGGAGCTGAGCCCGAGCGATCGCCGTCTCGCCGAGGCGCTCGAGCGGCGAGGGTTCCGCGTCGAGAGCGCGCCGTGGAACGGCCCGTTCGAGCCGTTCGCCCGCGCTGAGGCCGTCGTCATCCGCGCGACCTGGGACTATCACCAGGCGCTCGACGACTACCGTGCGTGGCTCGACCATCTGGACGCCGCTCGAACCTTCAACGCCCCCGCGCTCGTGCGATGGAACCTCGAGAAGAGCTATCTGACCGAGCTTGCCGCTCGCGGCGCGCCGGTCCCCGCCTCGGCGATCGTCGAAGCCGACGCCGCCACGGTCGTCGACGCGCTCGAACGGATGGCGCTGACGGAGGCCGTGATCAAGCCGGCGGTCGGGGCCAGTGGTATCGGCGTGGAGCGAGTGTCGCGCGGACACGAAGCCGACGCGCTCGCGCGCCTTCGCGCCGTCACGGGCTCGCGGCGACTGCTCGTCCAGGAATTCGTTCCCGAGGTCGCCGCGGGCGAGATCGCCGGCGTCTTCTTCGGCGGCGCGTTCTCGCACGGCCTTCGGCGCGTTCCGGCCGCGGGCGAGTTTCGCGTGAACAGCCAGTACGGTGGACGGATGGAGTCGGCCGCGCTCGACAGCGCCACGATCGCGACCATGGCCCGCGTCCTGAGGATGCTCCCGAGCGAGCCGCTCTACGCCCGGATCGACGGGGTGCAGCGGGGCGGTCGGCTCGTGCTCATGGAGGTCGAGGCCAACGAGCCCGGCCTCGGCCTTCACCTGGTTCCGGGCGCGGGCGATCGCTTCGCGGAGGCGCTCGCCGCCCGCCTGCGCGCAGCTTGACAGTCGACGGCCCGGAGACCGATCATCGTTGCAACGTTCGATTTCCCGGAGGGACGCGATGGCGATGACGTCGATGGAACGGGCCGAGGCAGCCGAGCACGCGATGAGCCAGGAGCTCGACCGGATCGTCGTGAAATCGGCGATCTACACGTCGGGTGAGCGCGATCCGCGCCAGCCGCTCCCGCCCCAGCAGAGCCAGGGGAAGCTCTACATGATGGGGCACGATCCGCGGCTGCCGCTGATGTCCGAGAAGCCGACCCTGTTCGACTTCTACAAGCTGCGCTTCGGGCCTTCCGCCCACGTGCTCCAGAGCGCGCGCCTTGCGACGAAGAACGGCGTCAGCGAGAAGATCGTGCTGGGGTGCCTACTCCACGATATCTCGGCCATGGGATTCATTCGCGGTGATCACGGCTACTGGGGCGCTCAGCTCGTCGAGCCTTACGTCGACGAGGAAGTGAGCTGGGCGATCCGCCACCATCAGGTGTTGCGCTTCTTCCCCGACGAGGCCTACGGGTACAAGTACCCCGACTCCTACATCCGGCTCTTCGGCGCCGACTACACGCCCGAGCCGCACCTGCAGGAAGCCCACCGGCGCGCGCGAGAGCACAAGTGGTACGAGTCGTCACGCCTCATCACCGTGAACGACCTCTACTCGTTCGATCCGAGCGTGCGCGTGGAGCTCGAGGAATTCACGGATATCGTCGGCCGTCACTTCAAGCAGCCGAAGGAAGGGCTCGGCTTCGATCAGAGCCCGTCGGCGCACATGTGGCGGACGATTAATCATCCGACGAAGTACCTGTAAGAAAGCTCCGGGGGCCGATCGACGACTGTCCTAGGTCAGGCGGCGCTCCATCAGCACCCACGTGGGCGCGGTGTAGCCCTCGTGGCGGCGGAACTCGAAGTCCTCGAACCCGCACGACCTGAATAGCTGACGGTTTTCCTCGAGCTCGAGCCGCACGCCAAGGGTCATGCGGGGTAGCCCGCGGCGGCGTGCCTCGCGCTCAGCCTCGTCGACCAGCGCGCGCGCGATGCCCTGCCTTCGGTAGTCAGGATCGACGGAGACGCGGCTGATGTAGAGGGCGCCGTCCTCGACTTCCCACAGCACGGCGCCCACGACGACGCCACCGCGCTCGAGCACCGCGCCACCGCCGCGCGTGAGGTGCGCGGCGATCGTGGCCGCGGTCTCCTTCAGGGCACTCGACGGTGGATCGGTCGGCCGCGGCTGTGCGGCGAACGCCCGCCGGATCAGGGCGGCGATGACCGCGGCGTCGGCCGTTTCAGCGGCACGAATCGTGTGGGGGCTTGCGCGCTCGATACGGGCCACATTTCGATTATAGGGATCAGAGCGCCTGTCCCCAACGATCCGCGAAGGCTACCTCGCGCACCGGCCGGCGCGGCGGACGGCCAAATTTTCCAAGAGGATAGCCCAGGGGGATCAGGGCGGCGGTCTCGACCTCTGCCGGGATCCCCAGGAGCTCCTTCACCTGGGCGTCGCGAAAGCGGTGGATGGTCGTGATGCAGCTGCCGATGCCGAGGGCGCGCGCCGCCAGCATGATGTTTTGCACGGCCGGATAGATCGACGCGCCGGTGGTCAGATTCGCCTTGATGCCCGGATCGAGCGAGACGCACGCCAGGATGATGACGGGCGCCTCGCCGAGATGCTCGGCCAGATGGCGGGCCGACGCCAGCATCTTGCCCGCCTGACTGTCCGTCGGCTCCTTCGCTGCGCCAGCGTAGTAGGGCACCTTCATCAGCTCGCCCCACGCCTCGCGGTAGAGCTCGCCGAGCCGCGCGCGCTTGACGGGATCGCGGACCACCACGAAGCTCCAGTTCTGGCGATTCCCGCCGCTCGGCGCACAGATGGCGGCGTCCATGATCTTGTGCAGAATGTCGGTGGGAACGGCGTCCGACTTGAGGCGTCTCATCGCCCGCTGCGTGGTCACGACATCGAAGAAGTCCATGTGCCCTCCGGGGTATATTCAAGGTCCTGTATAGGAGACGATCATGCCCGACTACAAGTGTCTGATCTACGAAGTGAAGGACGCCGTCGCAACCCTCACGCTGAATCGGCCCGAGCGTCTGAACGCGCTGGGCGACACCCTCCGCGACGATCTCTACGACGCGGTCCTCCGGGCGAGCCAGGACCCGGAGATCCGGGTGCTGGTCGTGACGGGCGCCGGCAGGGGCTTCTGCGCCGGCGGCGACGTGAAAGCCATGAACGACACCAAGGAGGGGCGCGCGCCGGCGCGACCGCTCGAGGACAAGGTCGCCCCGCTGCGCGACCGCGTGCTCCTCGCGATGCGCGACGCGCCCAAGCCCGTGATCGCGGCGGTGAACGGCGCCGCGGCCGGCGCCGGCATGAACCTGGCGCTCGGCTGCGACATCCGTCTGGCCTCGACCGCCGCGAAGTTCACCCAGGCGTTCGTCAAGCGCGGTCTTCATCCGGACTGGGGCGGGACGTACTTCCTGCCGCGCCTGGTCGGCATGGCCAAGGCGTG
>DASPZZ010000158.1:0-20966 GCA_035635995.1 Binatia bacterium
GCGCGGAACCTCGAGACCATCCTCGCCTAGCCCGCATTATCCACGAACGACACCACGGCGACCGGGCGGGTGGTGCCGGGCCAGGCAGGGGAGCCGTGGGTACGCGACCGGCGTAGTGGGACCCCCGAGTCCCGTCCGCAGCTCGAAGAGCTGCGTTCGGGCGAGTGGGTGACGGAGCCCGGCGGGCCGGGGACACCCTGGTGCCACCCGTCCGACGGCGCAGTGCGGTTCGTGAATAATGCGTACTAGGCGAGGATGGTCTCGAGGTTCCGCGCCGAGTCGAACAGCTCGACGGCCGTCCGGCGGGCCTGGCGCGACAGGTACTCCCAGTCGCCGAGCACGCGGCGCAGGGCCTCGCCGGCCGCGCCGAGATCGCTGATCCACTCGATTCCGCTCGCCGGGGGAAGATAGGGCGCGGCGCGCGTGTCCTCGGTGATCACCGGGCGGCCGGTGGCGAGGTAAGCCGCCGCTCGATCGCTCACCCAGCCGGTCCTCAAGAGCACGTAGCCGCGCTTGCACACCGTGAACTCCGCCAGCGAACCCGCGAGGTAGCGGCGATAGGTCGCCGCCGTGGGCGTCACCTCGTGGGCGTCCACCAGCGCCCAGCCGTGGCGCCGCAGCCGCTCGCGATCCGGGTCGTCCGAGCCGAGGTTGACGGCCAGCTCCAGCTCGGCGTCGGGCGCCACCGCCGGCAAGCCGAGGTAGCGCTCGAAGGCCACCCGCTTGGAGAGCTCGGGCCAGCGGCCCTCGACCTCGACGCTCTGGGGCGTGTACCACTGGCCGATCGTGGTGAAGCGCGGCCGCGCGGGCCGCGGCGCGACCGTGTACAGCTCGGTGTCCACGAGCGGATAGAAGGTCTTCCAGGGCACGATGGCCTTGGGCAGGCCGCAGTCGGGGGCGTTGCGATTCAGACCGACCGTCCAGAACTCCTGATGGTACGACTGCCCCATCTCCAGGTGATTCATCCAGTACGAGATCTCGGCGGGATCGAGGTCACACAGGATGCGCCGCTCGAACTCGAGGAGCAGCGGTGGATGGACGGAGTAGCTGAGGTTGAGCAGGACGCTCGGCCGGGCCAGGAGGCTCCGCAGCTGCTCCCGCGTCCGCCCGCGAGCCTCCATGCCCTCCAACCGATGGCTGTCGTCGCGGACCCGCTGGTAGAGCAGACAGTAGCGCTCGCCCAATCCGTGGTCGGCGAGCTGCCGCTCGAAGGCGGCGATGCACCGGCGATCCTCGTCGGCGTCGGCGCTGGCCGGCATGATCTCGAGCCACAGGGCGTCCAGCCCCAGGCGTCCGAGTCCTCGCATCCACTGCAGGGGAACGGAGAAGTTGCCGCCGCCCAGGCGATACTTCGCGGCGAAGCCGCAGCCGACGAAGACCATGGTGCCGCGCAGCGCGGCGGCCACCCCCATCAGAGTCCGGCGGCCGCGAGCAGATCGCGGAGCACGGTCTCCGCCGCGAAGTATTCGGCGGCCACGGCGCGCGCCGCGCGGCAGTGGCGACCGTAGTCGCGGTTGATCTCCTGCACGGCCGCCGTCGCCTCCTCGAGCGAGTCGAAGGCGAAGAGGCCCCGGCCCGTCGGGATGAGCTTCGTGAACCCGGTGTCCTGGGTGATCACCGGCTTGCCCGAGGCCAGGTAGCAGACGCTGCGGTCGCTGAACCAGCCGCTCCGCGTGCGAGCGTAGATGTCCTTGGCGACCGTGAACTCGCCGCGCGACGCCTGCACGTACGCCGCGTAGGCACCGAGGTCGGCCGAGTGCCGGTACGCGTCGGCGAGCTGCCAGCCGCTGGCGGCGAAGATGGCGCGGGCCTGGGGATCGTCGGCGTCCAGGGCGATCTCGAACGACTGCGTCGTCTGCCGGGGGAGATCGGCGAACCTGAGAAAATTGACGTGCTTCGACCAGTAGTACGTCTCCCCGTCGTGGCTCACGTCCTTGCCCACGTTCTTCAGGGTCGCGACCGTCGTGAGCGCCTCGCACCCGGCATCGGGGCGGTAGTCCCACAGGTCCAGGACCACGGGTGGCCGCGTCGCCTTCCAGGCGTACCGCGGCGCCGGGATCGGGCACCCGGGCTGCCCGAGGTTCTCGCCGTAGGTGGCGTGATGCGTATGCGCGTCGAGGAACTCGCGGGTTCGCCGATCTCCCGCGGCGAGCCGGATCTGCTCGTGCACCGGGTCCGTCTCGACGTACACGCGCACGGGGCAACGCCGGTGCTCCTCCCGCAGCCGCGTCGCGCCGCAGAGGTTGAGCAGCGCGTCGGCTTCGCCGTAGAGCTCGAGGAGGCGTGAGCGGCTCAGGCCGTGGCATCGGCCGTTGACCTCGTCCCAGTACGCCCACCGGTCGCCGAGCTCGAACCGGTCCATCGTGCGCCGCAGGAACTCGACGCCGTAGGCGCAATCCTCGACCACGCTCTTCGTGCGCGGGTCGTAGGGCGGCGCGCCCGAGTCCTCCACGTAGTAGACGTCGTGGCCCAGCCTCTTGAGGCCGACCACGTAGTGGATCGCCTGCCAGCCAATGCCGCCCAGCGGGTATTGCCCCGCCAAGTGCAGGACCAGGATGCGCCTACGGGACCGCAACGGTGTCCTCCGGCCGGAGACCGCCCGCCAGGCGGTAGAGCGCGGCGAACACCCCCGGGCGCTCCACGAGGGCCTTGAAGCTTCCCTGCTCCACGATCCGGCCGTCGCGCAGGACGACGATCAGGTCGGCCTTCCGAATGGTCGAGAGGCGATGCGCGATGACGAAGGTCGTCCGCCCCGCCACCAGCCGCTCGAGCGCCTTTAGGATATGGGCCTCGGTCTCGGCATCCAGCGAAGAGGTGGGCTCGTCCAGGATCAGAATCGGCGCGTCTCGCACGATCGCGCGGGCGATCGTGATTCGCTGCTTCTCGCCCTCGGACAGGGTGACGCCCTGCTCGCCCACCACGGTGTCGTAGCCGCCGGGCAGCGCCACGACGGCGTCGTGGATGCCGGCCAGGCGCGCCGCCGCCACGATGTCGTCGGGCCCGGCCCCCGGCCGGCCGAACGCGATGTTGTCGCGTACGGTGATCGGCAGCACGAGCGGCGGCTGGAGCACCATGGCGATCTGGCGCCGCAGCGACGCGAGCCGGTAGTCACGTACGTCCGCGCCGTCGACGAGGATCCGGCCCGCCGTGGCGTCGTAGAAGCGGGGGAGCAGGCTCAGGAGCGTGGACTTGCCGGCGCCGGTCGCGCCGACGATGGCCACCGTCTGGCCCGGCTCGACGTGGAAGCTGATGTTGCGCAGCACCGGGTGGCCGCGCGTGTACTCGAACGCGACGGCCTCCCACGCCACCTCGCCCCGCGTGCCCGCCGCGGGGAAGTCCCGGCTTCCGTCGGCGATGTCGCGCTCGACGTCGAGCAGATCGAAGACGCGCCGCACGCCGACCGTCGAGCTCTGGGCGAGCCCCCAGGTCTGGAACACGCTGTTGATGGGACCGTAGAGCGACGCGAGGTAGGAGACGAAGACCACGAGCGAGCCGACGCTCAGCGAGCCGTCCAGGACGTGCCGTGCCCCCATCCACACCACCGCGGCCGTGCCAAGGGCGATCACCACGTTGATCACGCCCGAGTAGACGGTCTGGAGCGTGTAGAGCCGCAGGCCGGCGGCCAGGCTCTGTCGGCTCGCGGTCATGAACCGCCGGTGCTCGTCCTCCTCGCGCGTGAAGGCCTGGATCACGCGCATGGCGGACATCGCGCGCTGCACCACCGCATAGACTTCGCTCTCGCCTTCGCGGACCTGCCCCGCGGCGCTGGCGATTCGGCCGTTGAGCCGCGCGATGACGACGAAGAGCACGGGGCACACGGCGAGCGCCAGCAGGGTCAGCGCCGGATCCAGCCGCATCATGACCACGCACATCCCGGCCAGGAGCAGCGCCGCGGTCACGAGGGGAAACAGGCAGTTCATGGTGAGCGTCTGCAGCGCGAGGGTGTCGGCGGTGACGCGGTAGAGCAGGTCGCCGACCCGCGCGCGCCCGTGAAAGGCGAGCGACAGCCGGTGGAGATGGGCGTACAGGTCGCTGCGCAGCTCGTTCACCATGCGCTGGCCGATCTTGATCGTCGTGTGGTTACTCAGCACGGCCAGCGCGCCGAGCACCGCGTAGAGGCCCACGAGGGCCAGGCACGCGGCGAGGAGGACCGCCGAGGCCGACCATCCCCGCGCCCAGTCCCAGGGCAACGGCCGCCCGTCCAATACCGAGTCGATGACGATCTTGAGCGGCCAGGGCTTGAGCAGCTCGCCGGCGCTGATGAGCAGGGCCTGGGCGAACGCCCACGCGAGCGCCGGCCCGTGCGCGCGGAGGTAGGGGAGGATCCGGCGGGCGACGCGGCTCACTTCACTTCGGCCGGGTGGTCCTGAAGGCCCGGTGCGTCGTGGAGCCGCGCGCGGCGCGCCACGGTCTGCACCATCTCGTGGAGCATCCGGCCCAGGTTCAGGCTCTCTCGCACGAACGCCACGCTCATCGCGATGGCGGCAGCGGCCAGGACCAGCGGCAGCAAGCCGATCTTGAGACCGAGCACGGCCAGCGTGATCGCGCCCAGGGTGCCGAGGCTCGCGAGCCGTGAGCCCCGGAGCTCGCACTTGATGCGGAGGACCCGGCGCTCACCACCGTGGTTCTCGGTGGCGACCTTGATCCGGGCCCTGGACCAGAGGCCGCCGTGGACCTCCAGATCCCAGTCGCTCCATCCCTGGTCCATCAGGACGAAGTACTTGCGGGCGATCACGGCTTCCCGCAGGCCGTGCAGGACCGCCTCTTTCTCGAGACCGTTCTCGGTCCAGAAGGAAAGCGAGAACGCGCGCTCGCGCCACGATAACGGCAGCGCCCGCGGCGCCCGGCTCGGCGTCACCGGCTCGGCGGCCGACAGACCGCGGACAAACCAGCGGTATCGCTCGGCACAGCGGAGCAGCGGGCCCAGATACGTCAGCAGCGCGATGAGCAGTCGCCCGCGGACGTCGTCGGCCGGCGCGTCGACGCGGGCGCGCAGCGCCGCGCCCACGCAGCAGCCCCACGTGAGCGTGAGCGGGGCGAGGCCCAGCCCCGCCCACGCCCAGCCGCCGCGCGCCAGCGCCAGGAGGACCAGGGCGGCCGCCGCCACGCTCCACTCGAACGTGAACGGCAGGTGGGCCAGGAAGCTCTCCGGCGGCTGGTAGAGCGTCTGGAAGAGGCCACGGCCGAAGACACCGCCGTAGACCACCGGCCGGCGCCACGAGAACAGCGACGAGATGCCGCCGTAGATCCGGCCGCGCCAGCGCGAGTAGAGGAGCGCGTTGAAGCGATGGGGATGCCTGAAATACAGCAGTGCTTCGGCCTTGCCGTATCCGCGCTGCTGCCCGATGTAGGCTCGCACGGTGTTGCGCCGGAAATGCCACACCATCGCCGCCGGGCTAAAGCCGATGCGATAGCCCCGCTCCTGCACGCGCCAGCACAGGTCCACGTCGTCACCGGCGGCTCGGAAGATCGGGTCGAAGCCGCCGATTTCCTCGAGCACCTCGCGCCGGAACGCCATGTTGCAGCCCGGGATGTGCTCGGCCTCCTCGTCGTCCAGCAGAACGTGCATCGGGCCGCCCGGCGAGGCCGCCACGCAGGAGGCGACGAAGGACTCTTCAGGGGGCGGCAAGTTGGGACCGCCGACCGCCGGCAGCCCCGAGGAAAGGAAGGTCGCGACGAGGTAGTAGAGCCAGTCCGGATCCACGACGCAGTCGGAGTCGGTGAACGCCACGATCTCGCCCCGGGAGCTGGCGATCCCGACGTTGCGCGCCGCGCTCAGCCCCTTGTTCTCCTGGTGGACGACGTTCACGCCCTCGTATTGCTCGGCGATCTCGCCGGTCCGATCCGTGGAGCCGTCGTTGACGACCACCATCTCGTAGGCGGGGTAGCGGAGACGCTGCAGCGACGCGAGGCAAGCGTTCATCGTGCTCTCGGCGTTGTAGGCGCACACGACGACGGACACCTTGGGGTACTCGAGGAGGGGCGGCAGCTCGTCGGCCCCGTACCAGCGCTGGACCGCGTGGAACGCCGGCTTCCGTCGACGCTCCCGGTCGACCAGGCCGAAGGCCCAGTCCTGGATCTCGTAGCCACCGGTGAACCACTCGTCCGTGAACGAGAAGGCGAAGGTGCCGGCCGCGCCCATCGTGAGCGCCGTTCGCACCTGCCAGGAAAGCGTGGCCGCCTGCTGCTTGCAACCCTCGCGCCCGGAGTCCATGCCGAACTCCGTGAGCACGAGCGGCCGATCACCGGCCAGCGTGTGCAGGCGATGAAGGTAGCGGCGCAGGTCGTCCTCGCGATGTAAGTAGACGTTGAACGCGAGGAAGTCGGTGAAGTCGGTCTCGAGGTACTCCGTGGACGGGAAGTTGGCGTAGCCGACGAGCATCCCGGGCTCCCGGCTCTTGACGACGTCCACCAGCTCGCGGAGAAAGGCGGCGATCCGCTTGGCACCGTACCAGCGGACGATGTCCGACGGGATCTCGTTGCCCACGAGCAGCGCCGCCACGGCGGGGTGGTGCTCGCAGGTCTCCGTCGCTCGCGCCACCGTATGACGGATGGCGCGGGTCAGCTCCTTCGAGTCGAGGAAGCAGACGTGCTCGGCCCAGGGGATTCCGATCAGCACGCGCAGGCCTCGGCGCGCGGCCAGGTCGAGCAGCCAGCGCGGCGGGACGGTGAAGGTTCGAAGGGTGTTGGCGCCGAGCTCGTTCATGAGAGCCAGGTCGCGCTCGACGGCCTGCGGATCGGGGAACTGATCCCCGGAGTCCGCTGGCGCGAATGGCCCGTACGTGACGCCCTTGAGCAAGACCTTCTCGGGGCCGGCGAAGAAGAACCTGCCCCGCGCTTCGAGCGGATCGCTCGCCAGAGATCGGGACTGGGGCCGGCTGGACGGCGGGAACGCCACTACTCGATGCTGCACGGAACCGGTCCTCCTTATGGTGTTCCTGACTGATCCGTTGGGGCGTAAACCGCAACTGATGTGCCAGGCCCAATGCGGTCCGCGAAGTCGCTGATTGTATGGAGCTACGCGTCGTCAGGGCGGGGACACACAGATTGCGACGTTGACAGTCGTGTAGCTTTTACACGCTAAGCGTCGACGCCGGCTGGGTCGGGGATCAGACTCCGCGCAGCGGCGCCCGAGGGACTGGAATCGGGGCATCGCGATCCCAGAGCTGCCGCAGGAGGCGTAGCCGCTCGCGCTCGAGTTGCTCGATCGCCTCCACGGCCGACGGCGCCTCGGCGAAGCAGCCGGGCAGCTCCGGATGCTCGGCCCGCCGGAGCCACTCGCCCCCGCGCTCGACCGACTCGACGACGAGCAGATAGGGCACGGCCTCGTAGTAGGCCAGGTCCCGGACGGCGTCGGCCTCGAGCGGAGCGTGGCTCACGTGGCGAACGGCACCCAGGCGATGGGAACGCCCGCGTCCGACTGGCGCGCCTTCTCGGTCGCCGTGATCCAGCTGTCGCCCTCGGGGAGGAGAACGGAGGCCGGGCGCACGCGGTAGAGGCTGACGTCGTCGACGTTGGCCGGCACGACGCCCTGCTCGCGCAGCGCCCGCGCGGCGTCGATCAGGCGGCGCCGCACGTAGATGACCATCGCGTCGGTCGTCCCGAGGTGCTCCTGCGTCCGATCGTAGATCGGGCCCATCGTCTCGGTCATCGCCCTGTCTTGCAAGTTGACCAGGAAGGGGATGCCGATCATGAGCTCGTTCCTGGCAAGCTCGCGGTCGACCAGGTAGTCGTTGTGGATGTTCGCCTTCGTGTAGTACCGCGTGTGCGGGTCGCTGGTCGCCTCGAGGTATCCGCCCCAGGCGGTGAACGGGTTGCGCGTCTGCTCACGCTCCTGGTCGGTCACGGGCCGGTCCAGCCGCCCGCGCATCATGATCTGGAGATTGTAGTTGTCGTCCAGCGGCACCCACGCGCGCGCCGAGACGATGTTGGGATCGCTGGAGGCGATCATCGAGAAGAAGGGCAGGATGAACTGCGTGATCCGGTGCCAGTAAAGGCCGTCGACGTCCCAGCGACGACGGGCGGAGTAGCAGGCGCCATAGTCCGTCGGCAGCAGCTCGAGGCGCGGTCGCTTGTCCCGGTGGAAGGTGCCGCGGAGCTTGCCGCCGGGGCGGAGCTTGGCGTGGACATAGTCGATGTGCGAGGAATCGATGTCGCCCTCCAGCGCCTGGACCCAGTTGCACTCCTCCAGCATCATGAGGGGCGGGTAGACGTGCTCGGGCGGCAGCGTGTTGACCTCGAACGCCGGGAACGCCGGCGCCTCCGCGCGCGGCCCCATGTACGTCCAGATCACGCCGTTGACGTCGCGGCACGGATAGGCGCGGGCGCGCACCTTGTCCTTGAAGGTGCTCTCTGCGGGCTCGTTGGGCATGTCGACGCACCGGCCGGTCACGTCGAACTTCCAGCCGTGATACACGCAGCGGAGCCCGCACTCTTCGTTCCGGCCGAAGAAGAGGGCGGCGCCGCGATGCGGACAGTTGGCCGCGAACAGTCCCACCTGACCCCGCGTGTCGCGAAAGGCCACGAGGTCCTCGCCGAGCAGGCGGACCTTCTTCGGCGGGCCGTCGGACTCCGGCAGCTCCGTGGAGGGCAGACACGGCAACCAGTACTGGCGGAGCAGGTCGCCCATGGTCGTGCCGCGTCCGACACGGCACATGAGCTCGTTGTCTTCTCTCGTGAGCATCGCCTACCTCCGTTTCTAGGCGCGCCTCGGCCGGCGGGGCCCCAGCCCCGCGACGGCCTGCAGCGCACACGGCCTCGGCGCCGTCATTGCTTGCCGTTCTCGACCGTCGCGCGCTCGATCGCCAGCAGCTTCTCCAGCTCGATCACGCTCAGCATGTCCTTTTCCACCGGGCTCCAGTCGGGCTTCGTCGTCTGGTTGGCGCCGAATCCGTCGGCGAGCTCCTCGTAGATCTTCTTCCAGGCGGCGTACGCCGCCAGCAGCGGTGTCGAGGGATCGGCGACGATCTTGTACCCGAGGCCGCCGAGATCCGCCAGGGTCAGCCCCAGGCCCGCGAGCCCACCGCGCCCGGCGAGGTACATCAACGGTCCGCCGAGCCGCTCGGCGATGGCGCGCAGCTGGTCCGGCTTGTGCGCCATCGAGAGCAGCAGCAGATCGGCGCCCGCCTTGCGGTACGCGTCGCCCCGGCGGAGCGCGTCGTCCATGTTGCTGGCCCGGATGGCATTGGTCCGCGCGACGATGAGGAAGTCCGGGTTGCGCCGCGCCGCCACGGCCTCCTTCACCTTGGCCGCCATCAGCGCGGTCGGGATCATGTGCTCGATGCCCGCGTGGTGGTGGGCACGCTTGGGGACGAGCTGGTCCTCGATCTCGATCGCCGCGAAGCCGGCCGCCTCGCTCATGCCGATCGTCCGGTGCATGTGCATCGGGTCGCCGTAGCCGCACGCCCCGTCGAGGATGAGCGGGAGCGAGGACACCGCGCCGATGTCGACGGCCGCCTGGCACATCTCGGTCACGTTCAGGTTCGCCTCGAGCGCGACCTTCTGGTAGCCGGTGGAGCCACCGCCGAGATAGCCCGCCGGGAACCCGGCCGCCTCGGCCATACGGGCCATCAACGGATTGAGGACGAGCGGCGCGGTCACGGGCATCGGCCGCTGGATCAGCGCGCGGAGCGACGTGCGAGGCTTCACGGGGTCCCTCCTGGGTGGGATGATACACCGAGCCACCGGTCCGCCCTCAGACGCTGCCGCGCAGACGTGGGTCGAGCGCGTCCCGGAGCCCGTCGCCGACCAGGTTGAACGCCAGCACGGCGATCATGATCGCGACGCCGGGGACCGTCGCCACGTGCGGGGCGACCAGCAGAACGTCGCGGCCGGTGGAGACCATCAGGCCCCACGACGCGGTCGGCGGCTGGACGCCGAGGCCGAGGAAGGACAGCGCCGCCTCCAGGAGAATCGCGTTCGCCATGAAGAGGGTGGCGTAGACGATCAGCCCGGGGACGATGTTCGGGAGGACGTGGCGGCGCAGCAACGCGGGCGCGGCGGCTCCCAGCGCGCGCGCGGCGCCGACGTACTCCGTCTCACGCAGCGTCAGCACCGAGCCCCGGACGATCCGCGTCACGGCCGGCACGCCCCAGATCCCGACGGCGATCGTGGTGTTCAGCGCGCCGGGGCCGAGGGCCGCCACGATGGCGAGCGCCAGCAGGAGGTAGGGGAAGGCGAGGAGGATCTCGATCCCCCGCATCATCACCGCGTCGAGCCAGCCGCCGGCGTAGCCGGCGAGCGTGCCGAGCACCAGCCCGCCGGCGAGGGCGATGACCACCGACAGGACGCCCACCAGCAGCGCCACCCGCGAGCCGTAGATGACGCGCGAGAGGATGTCGCGGCCGAACTCGTCGGCGCCGAGCCAGTACTTGGCGCCCGGCGTCGTGCGCTTCTCGATCAGACTCTGACGGGTCGGGTCATAGGGCGCCAGCCACGGCGCCAGTGCGGCGCTCAGCGCCAGGACGACGACCAGCGCCAGGCCGACCAGCGCCAGGCGGTTGCGCTGGAAGCGCGACCAGGCATTCATCGGCTCTCGCGGACCTCAGCCCTGACGCCCGACGCGCGGGTCGAGCAGCCCGTAGGAGAGATCGACGAGGAGATTGATCACGACGAAGGCCAGCGCGAACACCAGCACCGCGCCCTGCAGCAGGATATAGTCCCGGGCGAAGATCGCCTTGACCATGAGCCGCCCGAGCCCGGGCCACGCGAAGACCGTCTCGGTGAGCACGGCGCCGCCCATGAGCTGGCCCGACTGCAGACCGAGCAGCGTGAGGATCGGGATGAAGGCGTTGCGCAGCGCGTGCCGGCCGAGCACCCAGATCTCGCCGACGCCCTTGGCGCGCGCCGTGCGGACGTAGTCCTCCCGCAGGACGTCGAGCACCGCCGAGCGCGTCATGCGCGCAACCATCGCCACCGACGGCAGCGCCAGCGTGATCGCCGGCAGCACCAGGTGGGTGAGCGAGCCGGCGCCGCCGACCGGCAGCCAGCGGAGCCAGAGCGAGAAGATCACGATCAACACCAGGCCGGTCCAGAAGATCGGCATCGACAGCCCGAACAGCGACCCGAGGCGGGCGCACGCGTCGAAGAGCGAGTTCGGCCACACCGCCGAGGTGATGCCGGCCGCGACGCCGACGACGGCGGCGAGCACCAGCGCGGCCACCGTCAGCTGCAGCGTCGCCGGCCACGCGTCGGCCAGCTCGGCCGCGACCGGACGGTTCTGCTGGATCGAGCGCCCGAGGTCACCGTGCAGCACGCGGCCGACGTAGTCGAGGTAGCGGACGGCGAAGGGCTTGTCGAGTCCGAGGTGATCGCGAAGCTTCGCCACCGCGTCCTTGGTGGCGTGCTCACCGAGCATGAGGGTGACGGCGTCGCCGGGCAGGAGATCGATCGTGAGCATGACGACGAACACGACGCCGAGCAGCACCGGCACGGCGAGGAGGAGGCGGCGGACGACGAAGGTCACCATCCGCCGCCTCCCACGGCCGCGACTACTTGTCCAGCCAGGTCTTCCAGAGGGCCAGGTTGTACTCGACGGGGTGGACGGTGAAGCCCTTCACGCCGACGCGGGTGACGATGATCTCCTTGGTCGTGTAGACCGGGATCCACACCATCTCCCTGGCGAGGATGTCCTGCACCTCGCCGTAGAGCTTCTCGCGCTCGGTCTGGTTCAGGCTCCGGCGCGCCTGCTCGACGAGGGTGTCCACCCGGGCGTTCGCGTAGCGCGACGTGTTCCAGCCGGCCGGGGGCACGCTCTTGGAATGGAAGAGCGCGTAGAGCGAGTAGTCCGCGTCGGCGTTCGAGGTCACCCAGCCCAGCGTGAACATGTGGTGGTTGAGCGGGTTACCGCGCACCTGCTGGAAGACCGCGGCCCACTCGAGCACCTGCACCTTGGCCTCGACGCCCGCCTCTTTGAACATGGCCTGGATGGCCTCGGTGATCTCGCCGTCCTTCGGATAGCGGCCGCGCGCGGCCAGCCACGAGAGCGAGAGCCGCTGCCCGCCCTTCTGGAGGATGCCGTCGGGCCCCGGCGCCCAACCGGCCTGGGCCAGGAGCGCCTTGGCGCGGGCGCGATCGAACGGGTACAGGCGGTCGAGCTGCATGTCCTTGTAGCCGAATACACCGGGCGCCAGAACGCCCCGCGCCGGCCCCGCCGAGCCCTCCATGATGTTGTCGAGGATCGCCTTGCGGTCGACGGCGTGGAGCAACGCCTGCCGCACGCGCACGTCGTCGAGCGGCGGCAGGCCCGCGTGGAAGCCCGCAAAGACGACGCGAATGCCCGTCGTCTCGTGGACCGTGAACTTCGGGTCCTTGCGGAGCGCCGGGAGCTGCGCCGGCGATGGGAACAGGACCATGTCGGCGTCCCCGGTCTGGAGCGCGATCATCCGGGCGCCTTCCTCGGGCACGACCTTGAAGATCACGCGCTCGACGAGCGCCTTGTCGCCCCAGTAGTCCGGGTTCCGCTCGATGATCACGTGGGTGTTGGTCTTCCACTCCACGAACTTGAACGGCCCGGTGCCCACAGGCGCCCGGCTGAAGTCGGCGCCCATCTTCTGCACCGCGGCCGGCGACACGATCCCCATGCAGTACATCGCCAGGGTGCGGAGGATCGGGCCGTAGGGCTCCTTGGTGACGACGTCGACCGTGAGGTCGTCGACCACCTCGGCGCCGTCGAGCGAGCCCGCCAGGCTGGCCCAGCGCGCCGGTGGGGTGCCCCGGAGCGCGCGGTCGAACGTGAACTTGACCGCCGCGGCGTTGAAGGGCGCGCCGTCGTGGAACTTCACGCCCGGCCGCAGCTTGAAGCGCACCTTGGTGGGCGACATCACCTCGTAGGAGGTCGCCAGCGCCGGCTTGACCTGCATCTTCTCGTCGAGGGTCAGCAGCCCCTCGAGCATGTTGAAGTAGACCCAGGCGCCGGGCGCGGTGGTCTCGAGGTTCGGGTCCAGCGACACCGGGTCCGTCGGCCGCACGATCGTCAGCGTGCCGCCGCGCTTCTGGGCGTCGGCCGAGGGGGCGAGCGCCACGGCGAGTCCCAGCACCGCGAGCCCGAGCAACAGTCGTGAGCCGAAGCAACGCATGGGCTTATCTCCTGTCTTCGAGCGAGAGCAGGTCGTCGGCCACCGAGGCCGCCGAGTCGAGTGCGTGCACCGAGCGGTTGCGCTCGCGCACGAGCGCCGCCCGCGCGAACTTGAACGCGTCGCCCTCGGCGTCGAGGGCGGCGAGGCTCCGGGCGGGTTGCAGCCCCGCGAGCGGCGGCAGCGGCAGCGCCAGGTCGTGCGTGAACCGGTCGCCGCGCGTGTAGGCGAGGGGAACCAGCACGCGCGAGAGCCGCATGAGCCCGCGGTTGATCGCGTCCAGTTGCGCCGTCCTCGCCTCGACGCTGGAGAGCAGGGCGGCCACACGCTCCAGGCGCTCGACGAGCGCCCGAGCGGCATCGAGCGCCGGCGAGAGATCGAACCGCGCGCCCGCGACGGCCTGGAGCGTCTCGAGCTCGGCCAGCAGGCTCTGGGCCGCGGGCCGATGGTCCAGCGGCAGCACCGGCGCGTTCAGCCACCGCAGCGCCGAGGCGAGGTAGACCCGTGTGTCCAGCGCCAGCACGTCGGCGTCGATCTTGTCGACCGTGTCGTCCTTCGTGTGCCACCACCACGGAAACCCCGCGCTGCCCACCAGCCGCTCCATCGCCCGCGACAGCTCGGTGTCCTGCTTGGGCAGTCCCGAGAGCGACATGAAGGCCGACGGCACGCCCGCGCCCCAGAACGACTGATCGCCCGCCCGCGAGAAGCGCCGCCCCCGGCTCCGCTGCCCGGTGACGTCGGCGACGACCCTCTCGGCGAAGCGCTGAGCGTCCTCGGTCGCGTGCAGCACCGAGTAGTCGGTGGCGCCCCGCGCCCCGGTCGAATCCACGTTGAGGTGCAGGATGCAGCGCTGGTGGAGCTCGCGCCACGCGTGGTCGGCGTACCAGGACGAGCCGGCGTAGCGTCCGTGCGAGTGGCCCGACCAGAACGCGAAGCGGATCCCGCGCCCGAGCGCGTCGCGCCGCCCGGCCAGCAGGCGCGCCACCTCCAGCATGGTGGCGTTGGCCGTGCCGTTGTCCATCGCGCCGTAGTGCCAGGAGTCCACATGTCCCGAGAAGAGAACGAAGCGGTCCTCCCGGCGGCCGGCGAGCTCGCCGACGAGATGCGGGATCGGCATCCAGCCCGTGCGCACGCGCGTCCTCATCGTCACGCGCAACGGCCCGCGCGCGAGGAGCGCGCGCAGCCGCTCGCCGTCGGCACCGAGGATCGAGAGGCACGGCGTGGCCGGGATCCGCGAGGCCGTCTCCGGCGAGGGCGTCCCCCAGACCGTCGTCACGATCATGTTGTGCAGGTGGTCCATGAGGACGAAGATCTGCCCGAGCGTGCCCGCCTGCTGCGCCGCCCACGCTCGCCCCGGCGCGGCGAGCCCGCGCACCAGCGCGATCTTGCCGGCCGCGCGCGCGAGATCCTCGGGCCGCCCGTCGCCGACGTCCACGATCTCGGCGTCGAGCGCCTCCACCGACGTCGAGAAGGAGTGGGTCAGTCCCTCGATGGCTCCGCCGTCGGGCAGGAGGAGACGGCCCTCGAGCGGCAGGCTGATGTAGGCCTCGATCTCGCGGCGCTCGACCTCGACGCCGTAGGACTTGAGCGTTCGCTCGATGTAGTCGTAGGCCTGGGCCTCGCCCGGGCTCCCCGACTCACGCTCCCAGGCGCCGATCGTCCGCACGTGCTCCATGAGCGACGTGGCCGAGACGCCGGCCGCCAGCTCGGCCTCCAACGGATCGCGATACTCCCAGGGCGCTGTCAGGTCGTCACCTCGCCGCGAAGATGCCGCATGATGCGGCGATCTTCGGAGGGTGTCAACGGTGCCCGACCTTCCCGTCACCCCGCGCAGCCGGCCGCGCGCATCAGAGCTTCGGGATCCGGATCGTCTTGCTGATCATCAGCGAGCCCGAGAGCGCCCAGAGCAGCGTCAGCGGATGGAGGGACCCGGGGCCCAGGCGGACGGCGCCGAACGGGAGCGTGTCGCCGACGCGCTCGAGCCAGGCCGATGCCGCGACGACAGCGACCAGGACGAGGCTCGAGGGGATGGGCGTGCCCTCGAAGTACTTGACCTTGTCCGCGCCCGCGGACAGATGTTCGGCCGTGACGTTGAAGCGGGCCAGACGGCTGACGCCGCACGCGACGAAGTACACCAGGATGACGACGTCCCACAGGCCCGTCATGCCGGCACCGTAGGCGATCGCCGCGGGTGCGACGCCGAACGAGATGACGTCGGCCAGCGAGTCGAGCTCGCGCCCCATGGCCGAGTCCTTTCGACGTGAGCGGGCGACCCGGCCGTCCAGGACGTCGAAGACGAGCGCCAGCGGGATCAGCGCCGCCGCCGCCAGGAGACGACGGAGATCGCGGGTCTCGACGTAGGCCATGACGGCGAAGATGGCGATCACGCCGCACGCGGCGTTGCCCAACGTGAGGAAGTCGGCGAGGTGGAACCCGCGGATCATCGAGAGGTGCCGGGCCGGTCCAGAGAGGCTCATGGGGCTCGTCGGCCAGATGCTATCATCGTGATCCCTTGGATACGGTTCAAGATCCCAGAGAGCTCATCGAGGCTTACTACAGCGCCGGCTGGACCGACGGCCTGCCGGTGGTGCCACCGAGCGACGCGTCGGTCGAGGAGATGCTGGCTGCCGGCGGCCTGCGCGGCGACGAGGTCATCGGCGAGGTCGCCGGGCGCAACACCGTGGTCGTGGCCGAGAAGGTGGCGATCAACGCGGTCATGGCGGGCTGCCGCCCTGAGTACCTGCCGGTCGTCGTCGCCGCCATCAAAGGGCTCTGCCATCCGGACTTCGCCTACCATGGGCCGGCCAGCAGCACCGGCGGCTCGGCGATGGTGCTCGTCGTCAACGGCCCGGTGGCGCGCCGGCTGGCGATCAACAGCGGCAACAACGCGTTCGGCCAGGGCCACCGCCCGAACGCGACGATCGGGCGCGCGGTGCGGCTGATCATGATGAACGTGATGAACACGCGACCGGGCCTGCTCGACCGCGCGACGCTCGGGAATCCCGGGAAGTACTCGTTCTGCTTCGCCGAGCACGAGGACGACCCTCCGTGGGAGCCGCTGCACGTGGCGCGCGGCTTGCGCGCGGAGGACAGCGCCGTCACCGTCTACGCGTCGAACAGCCTGTACCAGGTCTATAACCAGCTGGCGGCAGCGCCAGAGCCGTTGCTCCTGGGCTTCGCCGATGCGCTCTGTAATCTCGGTGTGCCTAACGTGAAGGGCTTCAACCAGGCGCTCGTCGTCTTCGCCGGGGAGCACGCGGAGGTCCTGCGCCGCGCCGGCTGGAGCCGCGCGCAGGTGCAGCAGTTCGTGATCGAGCACGCGTGCCGGCGCGTCGCCGACCTCAAGCGCGCGGCGCGCCTGCCGGGGGCCGTCGAGGCGGCCGACGAGACGACGTGGCGCCATCTGTTCGAGCGGCCCGAGGACATCCTCATCGCCTGCGCCGGCGGCCGGGCGGGGAGCTGGTCGGCGTGCCTGCCGGGCTGGGGCAACAAGTGGACGCGTGCCGTGACCATGCGAGTCGAGACATCGTGAGGGATGACATGAAGCTCTTCGATCCGACGTCCGGACCGGTGCCACGCGAGGTCGAGGTCGCCAAGCGGCCCGAGAGCCTGAAGGGATTGCGCCTGGGTCTCGTGGACAACACCAAGTTCAACTCGGACACGCTGCTGCGGAAGCTCGCGGAGCGCCTGGCCCGCCGCCACGGGATGACCGTGGCCGTCACCAATCGCAAGCGCTCGCCCAGCCACGAGATCGACGAGGCCGCCATCCGTGCGCTGCGAAGCCAGGCGGACCTGGTCGTCTCGGGCATCGGCGACTGAGGGTCCTGCAGCTCGAGCAGTGTGCTCGACGCGATCCTGATGGAGCAGCAGGGAGTGCCGGCGGTGGCGATCGTCACCACCCCCTTCCGTGCCACCGGCGAAGCCATGGCGACGAGCTGGGGCAAGCCCGGTTACCCGTTCGTGCACACGCCGCACCCGATCGCCAATCTCACGGCGGAGGATCTAGAGGCGCGGGCCGACGAGCTCGCGGACGCCGTGGAGCGCTGCCTGCGCCCGTAGGCGTCACTCGCGAACCGCGAATCGGCACGCTCGCGCCCGACACGCGGACCACATCGCAACCCAGGATGATCGCGACCCCCACACCACGCGCGAACCGGAGGAGCGCCACGGCTCCACCGGGGCGCTTCCGAGCGCAGGGGGCTTGGGACGCCCGTCGAGGCCCCCGCTCCGCTCGCGAACCCGAGGAGCGCCACGGCTCCGCCGGGGCGCTTCCGAGCGCGGGGGGCTTGGGGGGCCCGTCGAGGCCCCCCATCTAAATCAAGTCCGGGCGCGCAGCAGGAGCGAGACGCCGATTCCCATGAAGATGACGTTCGCGGTCCAGGCGGCGATCAGCGGCGGGAGCAGATCCGCCCGCGCGAACGCGAGCGCGACGAAGTGGACGACCAGGTAGCCGGCCATGATCGCGATCGCCAGGCCGATTCCGAAGAGGCGGCCACCCCGGGGCGACTGGAGCGCGAAGGGGATCGCGACGAGCACCATGACCAGATTGACGAGCGGAAAGGACAGCTTCGAGTAGAGCTCGACCAGATACTTCCGGATCTGGAACCCCGCCGCCTCGAGCTGGTTGATGTAGTCCTTCAGCTCCCAGAAGCTCATCGCGCTGACGGATTTCTGGATCCGAATGAAGTCGTCCATCTCCTCTCTGAGATCCAGCGCCGTCCACCCGAACGGCACCGTCTGCACCTTGTTGTCGGCGCCGATTTCCCGGTACGCCCCTTCGCTCAGCTCCCAGCCCGCCGGCGTCCAGTGCGCGCGCCGCGCATCCAGGCGACCGACGAGACGAAACTCGCGGTCGAGCTCGAGGATGGTCACCCCGTACATGTCGTTCGTTCCGGGGTGCAGCAGCTCGACGCGATAGAAGCGCGAGTCGCCGCTGCGCACCCAGAGGCGCTGGCGCGACTGGAGGTGGCGGGGGGCCTGGCCGCGGATCTTGACGCGGTCGACCTCGTCGCCCCGCTCGTTCAGCACCGGCAGTGCGAGCTCCTGGAAGAGCCCGGATCCGATGGCGACGAGGAGCGACAGGCCGAGGATCGGCGCGCTCACTCGGTAGAGGCTCACACCCGCCGCCTTGAGCGCCGTCAGCTCGTGGTAGCGGCTCAGCGTCAGGAAGAGGAAGATCGTCGCGACGAGCATGACCACCGGCAGGCCGTCGTGCAGCGCCGCCGGCAGCCGGTAGGCGAAGTGTTCGAGGATGTACATCAGGGGCGGCTTGACCCGGAGGTACTTGTCCAGGGTCTTCAGCAGATCGATCACGACGAAGAGGGCCGCCGCCACCGTGAGCCCGATCGCCATGAAGGTCAGGTACTCACGGACGAGGTAGCGGTCGATGATGTGCGTCGAGTCGCGCGCCGAGCCCGTCCCGTGGCGGGCGCGCCAGAGGGGTCGGCCCGGCACGGCGCGCCGGAGGGCCTCGAGCGCGCGCCACACGACCGGCATCGCGGGCCACCGCCACTCCCACGCCGTCGCGACGAGGAGCCCGAGGCCGGCGACGGCGAACAGCACGTTCGGCGTCCAGATCGCGATGACCGGCGGGATCCGCGCGCGCAGCGCGGCGCCCTCGAGCGATGTCATCACCAGATAGTAGGTCACCAGGATCGCCAGGCTGCCGACGAGCGCGATGCTCCGGCCGCCGCGGTGGGAGCGGATCGCCAGTGGAAAGGCGACGAGCCCGAAGACGAGCGCGGCCAGCGGCAGCGCGTAGCGCTTGTGGCGCTCGATCTGGAACGGCGCGCGGCTTTGCGGATCGTTCCGATACTCGGCGATCTTCGCGCCGAGCTCGCGGAGGCCGAGATCCTTCTCGGGCTTCTCTCCGCGCGGCGCGCTCTTCAGCGGCGAATCCACCGACAGGCTCATGTCGTAGATGTCGAAGCGCGTGTAGCGATACCGGGACGCGCCGGCCGCCCCGCCCGTCGGCGCCGGAGCGTCCGCGGTCGTCTTCGGCGGGTTGACCGGCAGGATGTCGGCCTCGTTCACGGCGCCGTTCATCAGGCGGAGCGTGATGCGCCGGTTCACCTCGTCGGTGAGCAGGCGGCCCTCGCGGGCGCTGATGATCCGCGAGAGCTTGTCGTCGCGCTCGTCGGAGACGAGGAGGCCCCGCAGCGCGACCTGGGAGGCGCTGACGTCCTCGACGTAGATCGTCAGGCCGCCGAACGTGTCGTTGAATATGCGCTCCTGCAGGCCGCTCACCGCCCGCGCCTGGAGGATGCGGAAGAGCTGGCGCTGGAACTCGCCGTTCGCCGCGGGATTCAGGACGAGCGTGAGGCCGGCGGTGGCCAGCGTGATGAGCAGGGAGGCCGCCAGGACCGGGCGGAACAGCCGGAGCGCGCTCACCCCGGCGGCCTTGAAGGCGACGACCTCGAGGTCGCTCGCCAGACGGCCACCGGCCAGGAGCACCGCCACCAGCAGCGCCATGGGCAGCGTGTGCGCCAGGAACGACGGGAGCATGAAGACGAGGAGCTGGACGACGAGATAGAAGGGCACGCCCTTCGTGATGACCAGGTCCGTCAGGTGGTAGATCCGGTCGATGACGAGGAAGAAGGTGAAGAGCGCACCGCCGAACGCGAACGGCGAGACGAGCTCGCGCGCGATGTACCGATCGAGAACGAGGAACCGCACAGGTCTGTTGTACCATAGGCGCGTGAGCCGGCTAGCGGGTGGCACGACGCGGAGATTGCTCGTCGGTCTCGTGATGCTCGGCGCCACGGCGCTCACGACCGACCGGCCGGACGCCGCCGGCCCGGTCGACCGTCTCGACCAGTTCCGCCAGCTCGCCCGCTCGCGCGCCTCGCTCGGAAACGGCGCCGCCGACGCGTCACCCGACGCCTATCGCGACCTGTACGCGCTCCTCGACGAGGAGATCGTCGAGAGTCTCGGCACCGGCGGCCTCTACGCGTCGCCCGGATTCCTCCAGGACCGGCTCGACGCGTTCGGCGAAGCGTGGGGCGCCGCGGAGGTCGACGTCGTCCGCGTGGGCCGGTTCGTGGTCGGCGCGTTTCAGATGAGCGACGTTCCCGGAGCCAATTCGGTGCGCGTGTACGGTCGGCTGGGCGGGGAGGCCGCGCTGCTGACGACGCTCTCGCGCGACGGTCGCCCGACGGTGTACCCGTGGCGGCCAGCGCCGAGCGGCGCCTCCCAGTTCGTCGCCGCCTGGGAGGGCCCGGCGACGGGACGCGGTATCCGCGCGCTCCGCCTCGACCTCGTCCGCCAGCAGGGCGACGACCTCCGCGTCGTCTGGTCCTCGACCGACCTGTTCCCCGACGGGTTGATGGCGCGCGCGTACTCGGTGCGCGGCGACGAGATCCGCGTGCGCTACGAGCCCGACTATCCCGGCCGGACGCCGGGATGCGAGGGACAGACCGAGGCCGAGGACGTGTTCCGCTCCTCGCTCGAGAGCGGGACGCTCGTCCTGCGGGCCGGGCGCCAGGTCAACGCGTGGCACCGCGAGCTGCGGGCGATGGTGGCCCAGCTCTTCGACGCGCTGGCGGCGGGAGACGAGAGCAGCCTGGCGCGGCTGGTGCCCGACGCCCAGATGCGTCGGCGGCTTCCGCCCACGCTGCGACCCGAGGCCGCCTGCGACGCCGCCGATTCCACCGCCAATCCTCAGTCAGTCTCGGTGGCGGCGACCGCCGCGCACACGCCCTGGGCGCTGACCTTCCAGCGCGGCGGCGCCCGGTGGCGCCTGGCCGCCGCCGGCCCGGTGCTCCCGTGAGCGTCCCTCCGGCGAGCGCGCCGGCGAGCGAGATCCCCGACCGGTACGATCCCACCGCGGTCGAGCGACGCTGGTATCCGCACTGGGAGGAACGGGGCTACTTCCGCGCCGATCCCGCGGCCAAG
>DASPZZ010000159.1:0-2532 GCA_035635995.1 Binatia bacterium
AGCCTCGGCGCCACCGTGGTGATCGTGACCCACGAGCTGGCCAGCATCTTCGCCATCGCCACCAACTCGGTGTTCCTCGACGCAGACACCAAGACCATGATCGCCACGGGCGCGCCCAAGGACCTGCTCGAGCGCCCGCCGGACCCCAAGGTGCGGCGCTTCCTCACCCGCGGCGAGCCGGAACCGGAGAAAGCCCATGCCTAGACGTGCGAACCCCGCACTCATCGGAGCCTTCGTCGTCGGCGCGGTCACGCTGGCCGTCGTCGGCCTCGTGGTGTTCGGCGGCGGACATTTCTTCCGCCAGACCAAGGCGCTCGTCGCCTACTTCGACGGCTCCGTGAAGGGCGTGTCGATCGGCGCGCCGGTGACCTTTCAGGGCGCCAAGGTCGGAACGGTGACGGACGTGCGCGTCGTCATCGACGCCAACACGCTCAAGATCACCACGCCTGTCTTCTTCGAGGTCGACGCCTCGCGGCTCAGGGAGGCCAGCGGCGCGAAGTTCGCGTTCCGCCAGGATTCCGCGCAGACGAGGCTGCTCATCCAGCGTGGGCTTCGGGCCCGGCTCGAGTCGCAGAGCTTCGTGACGGGCCAGGTGGGGGTCGCGCTGGCGTTTCTGCCCGAGACCCCGATCAAGCTGACCGGGCTGTCCAAGGATCACGTCGAGATGCCGACCGTCCCCTCGGACTTCGAGAAGCTGACGCGGACGCTCGAGAACCTCCCGCTCGCGGAGATCATGACCTCGGCCAAAGAGACGATCGACGGCGTCCGTGCGCTCGTCCAGTCGCCGGAGACCAAGGAGACGCTACGGTCGCTCCAGGCGGCGGTGAAGCGGTCGGAGGAGACGCTGGTCGCCGTCGAGAAACTCGCCCGGCGCGTGGACTCGCAGGTCGATCCGCTGATGGCGGAGGTCGCCGCCACGGCCAAGAGCGCCCGAGGCGCGCTCTCGGAGGCGCAGACCACACTGGCCCGCCTCGGACCGACGGTGGAGACGGCTTTGAACGACTACCAGACGCTGGCGCGCAACCTCGACGAGCGCTTCGGGCGCCTGTCGGCGAGCCTCGACAAGACGCTCGGTGGGCTCGACCGGACGCTGGGCGGCGCCGACGACCTCCTGGGCGACGGCTCGCCGGTCAAGTACAGCCTCGTAACGACCCTCGACGATCTCGCAGACGCGGCCCAGAGTATCCGCGCACTCGCCGACTCTCTGGAGCGTAATCCGAGCTCGCTGGTGTTCGGGAAAGGACGGCCGTCGCGATGACCAGGATCGTGTTCCTCACCATGCTCGTGCTCGCTTCCGCCGGCTGCGCCGGCTCGGTGGACCCGACACGCTTCTACGTTCTCGCGCCCGCCAGTGGGGCCGCCGACGCGCCGCGCGCCGCGGCGAATCAACGCGAGCTCCGCGTGGGTATCCGCAGCGTCGACCTGCCGCGCTACCTCGAGCGGCCACAGATCGTGACCCGGGCCAGCGCCAATCGGCTCGAGCTGGCGGAGTTCCACCAGTGGGGGGCACCGCTGCGCCACGCTGTGCCGGTGATGCTCGCCGAGAACCTGGCGCGGCTCGTCCCGACCGAGCAGGTCGCGGTCTTCCCCTGGGGCCGCAGCTTCGCGCCCGACGCACAGGTCCTCGTGGAGATCTCACGCCTCGAGGGCGCGCTTGGCGGAGACTCGGTCCTCGCGGCCCGGTGGCGGATCGTCGATCGCTCCGGCGAAGAGATCGGCCAGGGCGCGTCTCGCTTCACCGAGGCCTCCGGCGCTGATTACGAGACGCTCGTGGCGGCGCACAGTCGTCTGATCGCCGCGCTGAGCCGCGACATCGCTGACGCCGTTCGGCGCGGGGTGCAGGTTACCGCGCGATGACGACTACCCGCGCGATCTGGAGAGCACAGTCAACGGCGCAGCCGGCCCGGTGGTTCTGGACCTGAGCGACCTGCTCTCGGCGGACGAAGCATGCGGTTACACTGTGCCAGGGAGGGAACCATGACCCGGAGCGTGCGGCGTCCGGCATGGATCGTCGTGGCAACCCTCGTGCTCGCCGTCGTGTTGGCGAGCGCAGTCGACGCGCAGCCAATCGATGATCCGAAGACCTATGCAGGAGACCTCTGGTCACGGCCCCGGCTCACCGGCGACTGGGGTGGATTCAGGGACGACCTGGCCAAGCGAGGCGTGAGGTTCGATGCCGATCTCCTGCTGACGCCTCAGGGCGTCGTACGTGGGGGGCGCGACACCGCGGCCAGGTTCTGGGGCAACACCGAGTACACGCTCGACGTCGACACCGGCAAGGCCGGCCTCTGGCCCGGCGGCTTCCTGAAGGTCATCGCCAACAGCGGCTTTGGCGAGAGCGTGCTGCAGGAGTCGGGCGCCCTCTCCGTTGTCAACACCGCGGCCCTGCTACCGACGCCGAACGATCCGAACACCGCGCTGTTCAACGCGACGTTCATGCAGTTCCTGAGCACCAAGTTCGGCGTAATGGCCGGCAAGTTGTTCCTGCTCGATGCATTCCAGGGGGAGTTCACCGGTAACTATCGCACCCAG
>DASPZZ010000160.1:0-1519 GCA_035635995.1 Binatia bacterium
TTACCCACCGCTGGTCCCGACGAGCTCGGCGAAGGTCGGCTGGCGCCCTTCCGCTTGCGCGCGGGCCTCCGCGAGCAGCACCCGCTTGTAGTCCCGCGGCATGATCCTCACGAAGCGCGGCTGCATGTCGATCCAGTCGCGCAGGATGGCCGCCGCATAGGTCGATCCGGTGTACTCGACGTGGCGCCGGATCAGGTCACGGACCAGCGCGATCTCCTCCGGCTGGTCGAGGCGCTCGAGGTCCACCATCCCGAGATTGCAGCGGCGCTTGAAGTCGCCGTCCCGGTCGAGGACGTACGCGACGCCGCCCGACATGCCGGCAGCGAAGTTTCGACCGGTCTGTCCGAGCACGACGACCCGGCCGCCGGTCATGTACTCGCAGGCGTGATCGCCGACTCCCTCGACGACGGCGTGGACGCCGCTGTTGCGGACGCAGAAGCGCTCGCCGGCGACGCCGCGGACGTAGGCCTCGCCGCTCGTCGCGCCGTAGAGCGCGACGTTGCCGATGACGATGTTGTCCTCCGGGACGAACGTGCTCGCGCGGGGCGGGTAGACCGTGAGCTTGCCGCCCGAGAGCCCCTTGCCCCAGTAGTCGTTGGCGTCGCCCTCGAGGGTGAACGTGACGCCCCGGGGAACGAACGCGCCGAAGCTCTGCCCGGCCGATCCCGTGAAGTGGACGCGGATCGTGTCGTCGGGCAGCCCCTCGCCACCCCACCGCTTGGTGATGTGATAGCCGAGCGTGGTGCCGACCGTGCGGTTGACGTTGCGGATCGGCAGCCGGAGCTCGACGGGCTTCCGGTGCTCGACGGCTTCCCGGCACGCCGGCACGATCGTCGTGCTGTCGAGCGAGCTCTCGAGCGCGTGGTCTTGAGGTCGCACGCGCCGCCGCGCCACGTCCGCGGGCACGTCCGGCTGATAGAGGATCGAGGACAGGTCGAGGCCGCACGCTTTCCAGTGGTCGAGCGCCGGCTTGAAGTCGAGCCGGTCCACGCGCCCGATCATCTCGTCCATCGTCCGGAAGCCGAGGCTCGCCATGTGCTCCCGGACCTCCTGGGCGAGGAACCGGAAGAAGTTCACGACGTAGTCGGCGCGGCCGGCGAAGCGCTTGCGCAGCTCCGGGTCCTGCGTGGCGATGCCGACGGGGCACGTGTTGAGGTGGCAGACCCGCATCATGATGCAGCCGAGCACCACGAGCGGCGCGGTCGAGAAGCCGTACTCCTCGCCGCCGAGCAGGGCGGCGATCACGACGTCGCGCCCGGTCTTCATCTGGCCGTCGACCTGCACGACGATGCGGTCGCGCAGCTTGTTCAGCACCAAGACCTGTTGAGTCTCGGCGAGCCCGAGCTCCCAGGGCACGCCGCCGTGCTTGATCGAGGTCAGCGGCGAGGCGCCGGTCCCGCCGTCGTGGCCGGAGATCAGCACGACGTCCGAGAAGGCCTTCGCTACGCCGGCCGCGACGGTGCCCACGCCGATCTCGGCGACGAGCTTCACGTGCACCCGCGCCTCGGGGTTCGCGTTC
>DASPZZ010000161.1:0-3838 GCA_035635995.1 Binatia bacterium
CTTGTCGATTGTGAGCTCGTGCTGGGCGAGCTTGGGGCGCAGGCCGTAGAGGCGCGCGGTGTTGCCGCCGAAGATGGCGCGCTTCACCGGGCCGGCGGCCGGACCCAGCGGCTTGAAGCCGTGCTTCTTCTGCATATCCTCCGGGATCTCGAGGCGGCGCATCGCCTCGATCTGCCACTGGGGCGAGCCGTACCAGAGGGAATCCGTGCCCCAGATGACGTGATCGGCGCCGAGGCCCTTGATCAGCGTGCCGATGAAGGCGGCGGCGAAGCGCGGGCTCGCGACGGCGCACGTGGCGAACGCGGTGCCCACCTCGCCATAGACGTTCTTCACGCCGTGCTTGCTCGGGATCTCGGCGAGGTCGGTCGCCCACTTGATCCGGCCAGTCTGCTCGAACTCGGCGAGCGACGCATCCGGCTGCTCCAGGAAGTTCCGGAGGGCGCCATGGTACATGATGAAGTTGATCTTCGGCCAGTCCTTGGCCGCCTTGCCGAGGTCGCGCACGGTGGCGTACTCCCACACCTTCGGCCACGACGTCTCGTAATCCGCCGGCAGGAGCCCCTTGTGGATACAGACGGTCGTGATGCCGGCCTTCACGGCCTTCTCGTAGAACGGGTACACGACCTTCTCGTCGTCGAGCCGCCAGTAGGATTCGAGCTTGGACGGAAAGAGCGGGTCGCCGATCGTGTAGCCCTTCCAGCTGTCGGGCTTGAGCGTCGCGATCGCGCGGTCCACTTCTTCCATCCAGCCCTGCTTCTTGGGCGTGAAGACGGAGTGGGCGAGAAGCCGGCGGGATCCCGCGAACTTGTTGATCGACGTGCGGGCGGCGACGATCTGATCGTTGGTCAAGAGGTCCCAGCTCGGGTCGTCGAAGGGCGCACCCGAGAGCAGCGCCACCTTGGTGTCGCTATCGACGAAGATCTCCTTCAGGTAGTTCTCGAACTTGTAGCGCGCCAGGTTGCTCTCGCCCCAGAGCTTCGGGTTCCAGTTGGCCTTGGCGTACTTGGCGAGATCGAGCAGCCCCTCCTGCTTGAAGTCGTCGCGCACGAAGTGCGTCTGCGCGTCCACGATGAATTGCCCCGACAGCGCCTGGGCACGCTGGTCGGCGACGCCCGGCGAGGCCGCCTCGGCGCGGCTCACCTCGAACACCGGGCCGAACACGTCGTTCATGGCGAGGAAGGCCGCGGCCATGCCCGCGCTCGAGGCCAGGAACTTGCGCCGGCTCAGACCGTGCCGGCGCGCCAGATCGGCGGCGAGCTCCGCCACCCGGGCCTCCACGCGACGCTGCTCGCGCGTCTGCGGCAACGGGTTGTACTCACCGTTCGAGACGATCTGCGTGGGGATCGGGCCACGAAAGGTCGCGACCTCGGCGGGTGCGGTGCGCTTGAGTTCCGCGTCGCTGAGATAGTGGGGCATCGCGTACCTCCCTCTGCGAGGAGCCCGGGACTCCGCCACGCCTCGTCGCCCTCGTGCCGCAAGCCCGGGTCTTGCGGCAGATAGCTGGACGACTACGCCTCTTGCGTGGGGGAAGTCAAGCTGCGGCGCGCCGTGTCCGCCGGCGCCGCACGGTGCGATAGCCCAGGAGGCCGCTGCCGCAGACGATCGTGACGGTCAGAATCAGCGCCGACGCGGGCGAAGTCTCGGTGAGGCGTGCGCCCCAGATCGCAGGACGGAGCGCGAGTCGCGTCAGCGCGCGCAGCGCCGGGTTGCCACGGATGAGCTCGGCGACAGGTGGGCTCACCCGGTAGTAACCTGAGACGAGCGCCCGTCCCGGCGCGCTCGTCATGAGGTAACGATCGCGGAATCTCCGGAGAGTCTGCACTTCGGCGGCCAGCGGCGAGCCAAACGCCGCCGTCGCGATGAGGCACTTCTTCTTGTCGTCGTTCTTCTGCGCCTCGGCGCCGGTCACGATCCGAAAAACGCTGCCGCCGAGGCCGACCACGTAGATCTCGCCCTCCTCGTCCACACCGAACGACGAGATGCTGAGCTCGGTGTCGAGCAACAGCGTTATCGGGGCGCCGCTCGCCGCAGCGCGCAAGGCGAAGATCTCGCCGGTGCAGAAGTCCCCGAAGACGTACGTGCCTAGCGGGAACGTCCCGCGCGTCCCGCGATAGACGTACCCTCCGGTGACGGAACAGCGCCCGCCGGTATGCCCGTATTCGAAGATGGGGCCGATGAAGCCCGGCGCGCTGCACGAGAGCGGGTCGTTGCCCGTGCAGCTCGTGCCCTCGAACACGCGCCAGCCGTAGTTTCCGCCGACCGTGACGATGTCGATCTCTTCGCGCGCTCCCTGTCCCACGTCGCCGACGACCAGCTCGCCGGTGTCGCGGTCGAATGAAAAGCGGAACGGATTGCGCAGGCCCACGGCGAAGATCTCGTCGCGCCCGGCCCTGGCGCCGAAGAAGGGATTGTCGGCCGGCGAGGAGTACTGGGCCGGCGGATTCGCCACGTCCACGTCGATTCTCAGGATCTTGCCGAGGAGATCGTCGACGTTCTGGGCGCGGTTGTCGGGATCGTTGGCGCCGCCGCCGTCGCCCAGCCCGATGTAGAGGAAGCCGTCCGGGCCGAACTCGATCATGCCCCCGTTATGGTTGCCCAGCGGGTGGTCGACGACCAGCAACACGATCTCGGCGGCGTCGGCGACGTCGGGGTTCGCGAGGGAAGCGTTGTACTCGGCGATCACGATGGCGCCATCGGGCTGGCGCGTGTAGTGGACGAAGAAGCGTCGATTGGTCGCGTAGCCGGGATGAAACGCCAGACCGAGCAGGCCGCGCTCGCTCCCTGAGAGCACCTTCGACGTGATGTTGAGGAAGACCGTCGGGATCCCCGCCTCCGGATGGAGAACCAGGATGCGGCCCCCCTGCTCGACGACGAAGAGCCGGCTACTCCCGTCACGCGCACTGGTCAGGTACAGGGGACTCGAAAGGTTGGCCAGGGTGGGCGCGAGGTGATGGTTGGCGACCACCGGATCGGTCGGCACCGCCTGGAGCTGAAGCGCCGACGACTGGACTCTCAGCGCTGGGCTCGCTCCGGCGACGGCGGAGGGACGCTGGGGTGATGTCGACTTTCCCGGGGGCATCGCGCCGAGCAACAGAGCCACGATGGCCGGATACTGAGCTTCCTGGGCGAGCGACACGGCGGTCCAGCCGTCGGCGTTCACGGCGGCGACGTCGGCGTCGCGCTCGAGAAGCAGGCGCACGACCTCGAGGCGACCGCCGAAGGCGGCCAGCATCAGCGCCGTGTTGCCGACCTGATCGCGCGTATCCGGCGGGACGTCTCGATCCAGGATCGTCCTGACGAGGTCGACGTTGCCGGCCGCGGCGGCCGCGAGCAGCGATTCTGGATCGCCGGCGAGCAGGGGTCGAACGAACATCGACGTCGCCGCCAGGATCACGACCGCCAGGGCTTTGCTTGTGCGCAAAATTCCCCTCTGCGCTCGAGGGAGCAGCCTCCTAACATCCGGAGACGGCCGCGGGTTCCGGCGCCCGCGGCGGGAGCGTCAGCGCGGCCGCGAGACGCGGTCCGTCTTGGCCGCCTCGAAGCGGCCGGTGCGGGCCAGCGCCCACAGCACACGCCAGGCGCCGCGCGTGGCCAGAAGCCAGTAGGTCTGGCAGCGAAAGATGCCCCAGAACTTCGCCTGCAGGGTCGTGCGGGCAACGTTCACCGGGCGCGGGAAGTGCGGCGTCAGGCTCTCGACCAGATCCTGCGTCGCGATGCCGCCGACCCACACGGTGAGCGCAAGCGAGATCGTCGGGAACGTCACGCCCAGCGCGAACCACACGGGGTGATACGAGAAGCGGTAGGCCAGGTGCCAGCCGAGGAAGCCGAGCACGGGATA
>DASPZZ010000162.1:0-18454 GCA_035635995.1 Binatia bacterium
TGCCCTGACACGCGCGCTCGGGCGTCGGAGGAATCGAGCGTGTGTTGGGTGGGGCGTGCCCGTTATCATGATGCCACGGGCGTCATAAGGTAGGCCGCCGAGGTGAGCCGATGAGCAGACCGACCGGACGGATCCACGAGCTGGAGCATCACGCCGCCGACCGGGCCACCCCGCGACCCGTGGTCTCGGGCACGCAGGGCATCGTCTCGGCGGGCCATCCGCTGGTGTCGATGGCCGGCATGCGCATGCTGCTCTCGGGGGGCAACGCGTTCGATGCCGTCGCGGCCGCCGGCTTCGCCGCCGCCGTGATCGAGCCGACCGCGTCCTATACGCTCTGCGGCGAGTGCGTGGCGCTCATCCACGACGCTCGAACGCGAGAGACCTTCGCGGTGAGCGGCCAGGGGACGGCGCCGGCGCTCGCGACGGTGGCCTTCTTCCGCGGGCGCAAGCTCGATCGCATTCCGACCGGCCCGGGTCCGGACGCGCATCTGTCGTTCACGGTACCGGGCGCCGTCGATGCGTACCTGACCCTCATCGAGAGGCATGGCACGAAGACGGTGAGCGAGGTGCTGGCACCGGCGGTCCACTACGCCGAGCGCGGCTTCCCGATGTACGAGTACATGCACGGTCTGCTGGCCGTCCCGGAGACGCAGAGTCAGTTCGACATCTATGCGCCCGGCGGGACCGCGGTGTTCTATCCGGGCGGACGCGTGCCGGACGTGGGCGAGGTGTTCGTGCAGCCCGCCCTCGGCGGCACGCTCCGCCGGCTCGTCGAGGCGGACACGAAGGCCCGCGGTCATCGCATGGCCGGCATCGCCGCCGCCAGGGAGCGCTTCTATCGCGGCGACATCGCGGCGACCATCGGCGCCTTCTCCGAGCGGGTCGGCGGGCTCCTGCGCGCTTCCGATCTGGCGGGATACCGGACCCGCCTCGAGCCGCCGCTGCGGACGACCTTCGCGGGCCGCGAGATCCTCGGCCAGTCCGCGTGGACGCAGGGGCCCGTCCTCATGCAGGCCCTGGGCATGCTCGCGACCTTCGATCTCCGCGCCCTCGGACACAACTCCGCACGGTACATCCACGCGGTCGCCGAGGCGCTCAAGCTCGCGTTCGCGGACCGCGAGCAGCACTACGGCGACCGTGAGGACGCGCTCGCCGCGATCGCGGAGCTCCTCGCCCCCGCGTATCTGAAGGAGCGGGCGACGCTCATTCGCATGGACCATGCGGCTGCCGAGGCACCGCCCGCCGGAGATCCTCGACGCCGCGGCGGTATGCCGCGAGGCATCGGCCCGACCTCGGGCGTTCGCGCGCCCGGGTCGGCCGCGGCCGCCGCCGACGGGACCACGCACATCGCCGCCATCGACCGCGACGGCAACATGATCTGTCTGACGCCGAGCGGGGGCGTGTTCAGGAAGTCGGCGTTCGCGCCCGAGCTGGGCTGCACGCTCAGCACGCGGAGCGAAATGTTCGTCCTCGAGGACGATCACCCCAACGGCCTTGTTCCGGGCAGGCGGCCGCGTACGACGCTCGTGAGCTATCTGATCTGTGAGGGCGGCGTACCCACCATGACCGTCGGATGTCCTGGCGGCGACGATCAAGCCCAGGCCGACCTGCAGCTCGTCCTCAACTTGCTGGTCTTCGGGATGAATCCTCAGCAGGCGGTGGAGGCCCCGCGCTTCTCGACCCAGACCCTCGTCAACTCGTTCTATCCACGGGTCTATCGTCCCGGCCAGCTCAATGTCGAGCCGGACATTCCCGAGCGCACCCGCGCCGAGCTCCGCGCGCTCGGTCACGCGGTGACCGAGATCGGAGCGTGCGGCATCGGCGCGGTGGTGACCCGCCGCGACCCGCAGACCGGCGTGCTCTCGGCCGGGGCCGATCCGCGCCGCCCGACCTACGCCCTCGCCTGGTAACCGCGCCGGCGACGCCTTCGGCGGCACGGGTGTCCGCCTACCCCCAGACGCGGAGGAGAGCATGAGCAGTCCAGCGAGACCGCCGTTTCGCGCCGACCACGTGGGCAGCCTGCTTCGCCCGCCCGAGCTGCGGCAGGCGCGCGCGCGCGCGGCGCGGGGCGAGATCGACCGCGCCGCGCTGCGCGCCGTCGAGGACAGGTCGATCCGCGACGCCGTCGCGCTCCAGGAATCGATCGGGCTTCAGGGGATCACCGACGGAGAATTTCGGCGCGACTGGTGGCACATCGATTTCTTGCGTGGCTTCGACGGCGTGGAGACGTCCACCCAGAGCTTCGGGGTGAAGTTCGAGGGCGCCGACGAGCAGCCGCCGCTCATGAAGGTCATCGGCAAGATCCGGCGGTCCAGGCCGAGCATGCTCGACCACTTCGCCTTTCTCAGGTCGACGACGACGCGCACGGCGAAGTTCTGCCTGCCGTCTCCGGTCATGCTGCACGCCCGCGGCGACCGGCCGACGCTGAGGGCCACCTATCCGGACCTCGATGAATTCTGGTCGGATCTGACCGGTGCGTACCGGGAGGAGATCCGCGCGCTGTGCCAGGCCGGCTGCTCTTACCTGCAAGTCGACGACACCACGGTGGCGATGATGTGCGATCCCAGGGTGAGGGAGCAGGTCACGAAGCTGGGCGACGACCCGGCGAGATTGCCGGGAATCTATGCCGACGCGGTCAACGCCGTCCTGCGCGACGTCCCGCGCGACGTCACGGTGGCCATCCACACGTGTCGGGGCAACTTCAAGAGCACCTGGATGGCGAGCGGCGGCTACGACCCGATCGCCGAGACCGTGTTCACCCGGCTGAACGTGAACGCGTTCTTCCTCGAGTACGACACGGACCGCGCGGGAGGCTTCGAGCCGCTGCGGTTCGTGCCGAAGGGGAAGAAGGTCGTGCTCGGGCTGATCAGCTCGAAGATGCCTGCGCTCGAGACGAAGGACGACCTCGAGCGCCGCATCGAAGCCGCCGCGAAGTACGTGCCGCTGGAGAACCTCTGCCTGAGCCCGCAGTGCGGATTCTCGAGCACGCACCACGGCAACAAGATCACCGTCGACGATCAGCGCCGCAAGCTCGCGCTGGCGCTCGAGGTCGCGCGCGACGTCTGGGGCGCGGCCTCGCCCATATAACACACCCCGCGCGCGGCGGCCGGGTGGCGCCGCGAACCGCGGTCCCGGGCGCCGGGCGTGTGCGGGAGGGGTCGAGCGGACCACGCGGCACGCGTGCGCTGCCCCGCACCGGCTGGGCTCCATCTGGGCGCGCGGTGTCCGTCGCCGCGTGACGGGAACGGGTCCGCTCGACCCCTCCCGCACACGCCCGGCGCCCGGGACCGCGGTCCGCGGCGTCACCCGGCCGGGGTCGCTGTGTGCGTTCCGGGCTAGCGAAAGGCCGGCATGACCTCGCGGGCGAAGCGCTCCATCGAGCGCATCACGCGGGCGTGCTCGAGGTCGCCGAACCAGAAGCTGCAGTTGAAGTGTGTGATGCCGACGAGCTCCTCGATGCGTCTGATCTGGCGGATGCACGTGTCCGGCGTGCCGATGACCAGGAAGCGGTCCAGCAGATCGTCGGTGTCGGGCTCCTTCGGCGCCGGCACCGGGATGGCGCGACCGCGCTCCACGCGCTCGTACTGGTTGCGCAGGGAAAGCGTCACGCGCATATTCCAGCGCGCTTCCTCCGCCGCCGCCCGCGCGTCGGCCTGGCTCTCCGCCACGTAGACCGCCCGCTGCACGCCGACCCTGAGCGGCTGCGAGGGCTTGAACTCGGTGACGAGGCGGTCGAAGAGCCGGCGGAACTCGGCCATCCGCTCGATGGGCACGCCGAAGCCGCCCGTGAGCACGTTGAAGCCGCGGCGCACGGCCGCCTCCACCGACTCCGGGCTCTGCGCCGTGATCCAGATCGGCGGGCGCGGCTGCTGGAGCGGTTGCGGGAACACCGTGGTCTCCGGGATCTTGAAGAGCTTCCCGTCGTAGCTGAAGGGCTGGCCGGTGAAGGCCTTCAGCAGAATGTCGATCGATTCCTCCCAGCGCGCGCGGCCACTCTCCAGCTCGAGGCCGAAGCGCTCGAACTCGTAGGGCTGGTAGCCGCGCCCGAGCCCGACGTCGAGGCGCCCGCCCGACAGGAGATCCAGCGTCGCGATCTCCTCGGCGATCACGAGCGGGTGGTGGAGCGGCACCACGATGACGGCCGTGCCCACGCGCAGCCGCGTCGTCTTCGCCGCGATGTAGGTCGCGAGCTGGGCCGGGCGCGAGAGATAGCCGTAGGTCGAGAAGTGGTGCTCGGCGAGCCAGACGTTGCCGAAGCCGAGGGTCTCCGCCGCCAGGGCGATCTCGACCCCGCGCGCATAGATCTCCTGCGAAGACCGCGCCGACGGCGACTGCATCAGCAGGAACGTTCCGAAGTTCATGGTCGATCTCTATCTCGCTCGGACACGATACCAGGGGTGCGGCTGGCCCGGCGCCTTGACACGTAACGTGTAGACCGAGGTGCGGGCGGTGAGGAACAACGTTCGAAGGTCGGCGCCGCCGAAGGCGAGGTTGGCCGGAACCTCCGGCGTGCGGATGATCCCGAGCCGGCTGCCGTCGGGCGCGAACACCCAGGTGCCGCCCGGGCCGGTGCAAAAGACGCGGCCCTCGACGTCCACCTTCATGCCGTCGGGGACGCCGTCGGTCTCGTCGGAGGACATGTCGGCGAAGATGCGGCGTCGCACGAGCGTGCCGCCGGCGTCGAGCTCGAGTGCCAGGATGTACTGCGTCCAGCGTGTGTTGGCCACGTAGAGCATGCGCTCGTCCGGCGAGAAGGCGAGCCCGTTGGGGTATTCGCAGTCGGCCACGAGCGCGGTCTTGCCGTCCGGGGCGATGCGATAGACGCCCGCGGACGGCAACTCCCGCTCGGCGAGCGGGACGCGCAGCCCCGGATCGGTGAAGTAGATGCTTCCGTCGGACTTGCACACGACGTCGTTCGGACGGTTCAGGCGCTTGCCGTCGAAACGGTCCATCAGGATCTCGCTCTGGCCACCGGTCCAGCGTGTGACGCGACGGTTGCCGCCCTCGCAGACGACCAGCCGGCCCTGCAGGTCGAACGTCGTGCCGTTGCCCTCGCCGGTATTCGTCCGCACGAGCTCCGGTTCTTTGCCCGGCGTCAGGCGGTGCAGGTTGCTCCGCCGGATGTCGACGAAATAGTAGAAGCCGTCGGGATGCCACAGCGGGCCTTCGGTGAAGACGAATCCCGTGGCCAGTCGCTCCGCGTTGCTCGTCTCGAGGATTCCGGACAGTGCGTCGCTCATGGTCAGGCTCCTCGCTTCGACGTCCGGAGCTCGACGCCGGCCCGCTCTTCCTGCAGGCGGAAGAACGTCATCGAATCCTTGTCGCCCCAGCCGCGCCGCAGCGCCTCCTCCAGCTGCTGCTCGGCGATCGCCGCGATCAGCATGGGCACGTGGTATTCCCGGCCGAGCTCGGTGGCCAGTCCCACGTCCTTGCGCAGGAGCTTGAGCGCGAAGTTGACGTTGTCGTAGGCACCCGGGAACACGGTGTTGGGAATCATGTCCTTGAGCACGCGGCCCTGGCCGAACGAGCTCTTGGAGAGCGCGTCGAGCAGCACCTCGGGCGCCACGCCGGCCTTGACCCCGAGCGTCATGCCCTCGGCGATGGCCATGCGCGAGCACGCCGACACCATGTTGTGCACGAGCTTCGCGACGGTGCCGCAGCCGATCCCGCCGACCCAGGTCACCTTGTCGCCGATCGCGTCCAGCACGGGCTTCACGCGGCGATAGAGCGCCTCGTCTCCACCGACCAGCACCGCGAGCTTCCCCGAGCGCGCCCCGGGCACGCCGCCGCTGACCGGCGCGTCCAGCACGTCGACGCCGCGCTCGGCGCACACGCCGTGGATCTTGCGGATGAGCGTCGCCGAGTTGGTGGAGAGATCGACGTAGACGGTCCCGCGCGCCGCGCCCTCCAGGATGCCGCCGGCGCCCAGGACCACCGACTCGACCTCGCGCGGCCCCGGCAGGGAGGTGAAGACGACCTCGCTCGCGTGCGCGACCGCCTTGGGGGTGTCCGCCCACGTGGCGCCCTGGGCGAGGTGCGGCTTGGCGAGCTCGTGCCGCAGGTCCGTCACCACCATGGTGTGTCCGGCCTTCAGAACGTTGAGGGCCATTGGCCCGCCCATGTTGCCCAGCCCGATGAAGCCGATACGCATACGTGTCTCCTCTTCGCCCCGGGTCCGCCGAGATGATGGGGGCAGGACGATGTGTTAAGGTACACCAACGCCGGCTCGGATGGTTCGCGGGCCGGCCGAGCGCGTTGACTGTGCTCCGACGAGCATAGTATGGTCCGGGACGCAGTAGAGCCGGCTCGGCGCCTCCTGGCCGACCGAGTCTTCGCGGAGACCTCGCGTGCGACGATTCGAGCTCATTCTTCCTGAGAGCGTGGACGACTGTGTGCGGGCCCTCGCGCAGCGCGGCCCCGAGACGAAGCTGCTGGCCGGAGGGACGGACCTCTTGCCCCAGCTCAAGAACGGCCTGCTCAAGCCGGCCCGCGTGATCGACCTGTCCGGCGTGGCGCGGCTGCGGGCCATCGAGCCCGCGGACGGACGGGGATTGCGGATCGGCGCCGCGGTCACGGCCCGGACGCTGGAGCTCGACAAGAGCGTGCGCGCGCGCTATCTCTCGCTGGCCGAGAGCGGCGCACTCGTGGGCTCGGTGCAGGTGCGCAACCTGGCGACGCTCGGCGGCAACCTCTGCAACGCCGCGCCGTCAGCGGACATGGCCCCGCCGCTCCTGGCCCTCGACGCCGAAGCGGTGATCACCGGGCCCAAGGGCGAGCGGCGCGTGCCGATCGCGGCGTTCTTCACCGGGGTCCGGCGTACGGTGCTGGCTCCCGACGAGCTCCTGTTGGAGCTGGTCGTGCCGACTCCAGCGCCGCACAGCGGCGGCCACTATCTGCGCCACACGCCGCGCCGCGAGCTCGACATCGCCGTGGTCGGCGTGGCCTCGCAGCTCACGCTCGCGAACGGCGTCTGCACCAAGGCCCGGATCGCGCTGGCCGCCGTGGCGCCGGTCCCGGTGCGCGCGACGGCGGCCGAGCAGGCGCTCGAGGGTCAGCCGGTGACGCCCGATCGAATCGCGCGCGCGGCCGACCTCGCGGTGGAGGTCGCGCGTCCGATCAGCGACCAGCGGGGCTCGGCCGAGTTCCGCCGTCACCTCGTTCGTGTCCTGACGCGCCGTACACTCATCACGGCGCTCGCCCGCGCGAGCGCGTGACATAGGCAGCAGGAGGGTCAAAGACGTGGCGAAGCCAGTTCTGAGCTGCACCGTGAACGACGAGCCGGTCGAGGTGTTGGTCCAGCCCTGGGACACCCTGCTCGACGCGCTCCGGGAGCGGATGGGCCTGACGGGAGCGAAGGAAGGATGCGGCACCGGCGACTGCGGGGCGTGCACCGTGCACCTCGACGGCAAGCCGGTCGCGAGCTGTCTCCTGCTCGCCATGCAGGCCCGCGGCCACGCCGTCCGCACGATCGAGGGACTCGGGCGTCCCGGCGCGCTGCATCCGCTGCAGGACGCGTTCGTCCGCCACGGCGTGCCCCAGTGCGGCTTCTGCATCCCCGGCGTGCTGATGGCCGCCGCCGCGCTCTTGACGGAGAACCCGCATCCGACCGAGGAAGAGATCCGCTACGGGATCGCCGGCAATCTCTGCCGCTGCACCGGCTACACGAAGATGCTGGCCGCGATCACCGAGACCGCCGGCGCCGCGGCCGGCCGGAGGAGCTGATTTCATGTCGACCGTGATGAAGACGACCCGCGATGTGAAGGGCATTGGGCTGTCGATCCCGCGGCCGGACGGGCCCGAGAAGGTCACCGGCCAGGTCCAGTACGTCGCGGACCTCAACCCGCGCGGGCTCCTGCACGCCAAGCTCCTCCGCAGCCCGTACGCCCACGCGCGGATCGTCCGCATCGACGTGAGCCGGGCGCGCGCGCTGCCGGGCGTGCGCGCGGTCCTCACCGCCGCCGACATCCCCGAGCTGAAGAGGAAGGCGCCGACGCGCGCGCACGCGGTGCTGGCGATCGACCGGGTGGTCTTCGCGGGCCAGCCGGTCGCCGCGGTCGCCGCCGACGAGCCGGCGATCGCCGAGGAAGCGCTCGACCTCATCGACGTGCGGTACGAGGTCCTGGCGGTCTCCGCCGATCCGCTCGAGGCCATGAAGCCCGGCGCGCCGCCGGTCGCCGACGCGGGGACCGAGGCGGACACGAGCGAGGCTCAGGCTCACGGCAGTGTCGCGGGCGTGACGACCGAGGCCAAGCCCGCGAAGGCGGTCAACATCTCCCAGCAGGCGCGCATCCAGCGCGGCGACGTGGCGAAGGGCTTCGCCGAGTCGGACGTGGTGATCGAGAAGACGTACCGCGTTCCGATGGTCCACCAGGGCTACCTCGAGCCGCACGCGGTGCTGGCCCAGTGGGACACGACCGGGTTCCTGACGCTCTGGTCGAGCACGCAGGGCTCGTTCAACACGCGCTCGGAAGTCGCCGACGTCTTGGAGCTGTCGGAGAACCGCATCAAGGTGATCCCGATGGAGTGCGGCGGCGGCTTCGGCGGCAAGATCCGCGCCCTCTGCGAGCCGATCACGGCGATCCTGGCGCGTGCCACCGGGCGGCCGGTGCGCTACGTGATGACCCGGCGCGAAGAGCTGGAAGCCGGCATGCCGGCGCCCCAGGTCATCATCCGTCTGAAGACCGGCGTCAAGCGCGACGGCACGCTCGTGGCGCTCGAGGGGGAGGCGATCCTCGAGTCCGGCGCCTTCTCCGGCGCGGTCCTGGCGGTGAGCGGCGTCTTCCTCGCGAGCCTCTATCTCTGGCCGAGCTTCGACGTCAAGGGATTCGAGGTGCTCACCCACAAGCCGAGCATCGCCGCCTACCGCGCGCCGGTCGCGCCGCAGACGATCTTCGCGATCGACTCGCAGATGGAGCAGCTCGCGAAGGCGATCGGCGTCGACCCGGTCGAGTTCCGGCTCCGCCATCTGCAGCGTGAGGGCGACAAGATGGCCAACGGCCAGCCCTGGCTGAGCAACGGCGGCGTCGAGGTACTGACCCGGCTCGCCGAGCATCCGCTCTGGAAGAAGCGCGCCGAGTGGAAGGCGAGCAGCCCGAAGGGCCGCCTGCGCGGGACCGGGCTGTCGCTCGGCGGCTGGCTCGGTGGCCTTCAGCCGACCGGCGCCACCGTGCGGCTCAATCCCGACGGCTCGCTCCAGGTGCTGACGGGCCAGGTGGACATTGCCGGGACCAACATCGCGCTGGCGCAGATCGCCGCGACGGCCTACGGCATCGACATCGACAAGGTGCGGATCACGACCGGCGACACGGACGTGGCGCCGATGACCGGCCTCAGCGCCGGCAGCAAGACGATCTACACCGTCGGCGTGGCGGTGATGGAAGCCGCCCGGGACGCACGCAGCCAGACGCTCGAGATCGCCGCCAAGGAGCTCGAGGCGTCGGTGCACGACCTCGAGATCGACAACGAGAAGGTCGTGGTCCGCGGCGTGCCGGACAAGGGCATCACGCTCGCGCAGATCGGCAAGAAGGGCAACCTCTACATGTCGAAGGTGCAGCCGGTGCTCGGCGTCAGCCACCCGGCCTTCTCGCAGCAGGCGCCGGCCTTCTGCGCCCAGCTGGCGAAGATCGAGGTCGATCCCGAGACCGGCGAGGTCACGCTGCACGACTTCGTCGTCGTCCAGGACGTCGGCAAGGCCATCAACCCGCTCGCGATCGAGGGCCAGATGCAGGGTGGGGCCGTCCAGAGCCTCGGGATGGCGCTGACCGAAGCGCTCACGTACGACGACCAGGGGCGGTTGACGAACCCGAGCCTGCTCGACTACCGGAAGCTCACCTCGGCCGACTTGCCGAACATCGAGACGATCATCGTCGAGAAGCCGTCACCACACGGCCCCTTCGGCGCGCGGGGCGTCGGCGAGCCGCCGATCGTGCCGGCGCCGGCCGCCATCGCCAACGCCATCGAGGACGCGACCGGCGTGCGGCTCACCCACCTGCCGCTCTCGCCCGAGCGGATCGCTCTGGCGATCGCGTCCGCGACTTGAAGTCCTTACCCCTGAAGGTGCGGACGAAGTGGCGGAGGGCGGCCGCCTCGAGGCCCAGCCGGAATTTCTGGTAGCACGCGAGGAACTCGCGCCCGGCGGCGGTCAGGCGCATGCCGCTCCGTGGACCGCCGCCGGGCGTGCGCTCGACGAATCGGAAGCCGGCCGCCCGCTCGAGCTCTTGAAGGTAGCCCCAGGCGTTGCGGTAGGACATGCCGAACTCGGCCGCGGCCTGCCGGAGCGACCCGCGCTCGTCGATCAACCGGAGAAGGTGCGCCCGTCCGCTGCCGAGCTTCATCCGCTTGCCGAACACCACCCACGCTCGTACCTTGGGCTCCAAGGTCTAGAGGGTACGCCAAGATGAGGGAGGTCGGCTCATGAAGGTGACGGCCGTCACGCCGTTCGTCGTCGATCCGGGCTACGGGAAGAACTGGCTCTTCGTGAAGGTCGAGACCTCCGACGGTCTCCACGGCTGGGGCGAGTGCTACACGCAGGCGGATCGCGACCAGTCGATCGTCGCCCACGTGCGGCAGCTCGCGCGCTACCTGGTGGGCCGCGACGCCGGCCACATCCGTCATTTCACGCACTGGGCCTACCACGACTTCGCGTCCAAGCGCGGCGCCATGGACTTCTGGAGCGCGGTCAGCGGGATCGAGCAGGCGCTCTGGGACCTGGCCGGCAAGCGCCTCGGCGTCCCCGTCGTGAGTCTGCTCGGCGGACCCTGCCGCGAGCGGATCCGGGTCTACGCGAACGGCTGGTACTCTGGCGCCAAGACTCCGGATGCCTACGCGGCGAAGGCGAAGGAGACGGTCGCGCGGGGCTTCACCGCGCTCAAGTTCGATCCGTTCCCCGGTCCGTGGCGCACCCACATCTCGCGCGACGCCGAGCAGCAGGTGGTGGAGACCGTCCGCGCCGTGCGCGAGGCGGTCGGACCGAAGATCGATCTGCTGATCGAGGTCCATCGACGGCTCGCCCCCATGCATGCCGTCCGCGTGGCCCGGATGCTCGAGCCCTTCGACCCCTTCTGGTACGAGGAGCCGGTGTCGGCGCGCGACCTGGCCGCCCTGGCCGAGTGCCGGCGTGAGATCCGGATACCGATCGTCACCGGCGAGGAGCTCTACACGCGCTTCGAGTTCCGCGAGGTGTTCGAGCGCCGCGCCGCCGACATCGTCAATCCCGACGTGTGCAACGTGGGCGGCATCGAGGAGCTCCGCGAGATCGCGGCCATGGCCGAGGCCTATCACGTGGTCGTCTCGCCGCACAACTACAACAGCACGACCGTCGGCCTGGCCGCGACGCTGCACGTGTCGGCGGCCATCCCGAACTTCCTGATCACCGAGTACTTCGTGAACTTCGAGCCGCGCGCGGCGGAAGTCGCGGTGAATCCCTTCCGGGTCGAGCGCGGCTACCTGATGGTGCCCACCGCGCCGGGGCTCGGCGTCGACCTCCGGGAGGACGTGCTGGCGCGGTACGCGTACCGCGAGTTTCCGCCGCGCGCCCTTCCGACGCCCGGCGACGAAGGCCCGTAGCCGACGTCATGCGAGACTCGATCGCCCGCGTCGGCCCCGGCTAGCGCGATGGCCGGCGCGCTCCCCTCGCACGTGCGGGTGGTGGTGATCGGCGGCGGCATCGCCGGCTGCAGCGTCGCCTACCATCTCACGAAGCTCGGCTGGCGCGACGTGCTCCTGCTGGAGCGTCGCGACCTCTCCTGTGGAACGACCTGGCACGCGGCCGGCCTCGTGGGCCAGCTTCGCGCGACCCAGAACCTCACGCGGCTGGCCAAGTACGGCGGCGATCTCTACGAGCGCCTCGAGGCGGAGACCGGCCAGGCCACCGGCTTCCGACGTCCCGGCAGCCTGAGCCTCGCGCGGGGCGCGGAGCGCATGCACGAGCTCAAGCGCCTTGCCTCGATGGCGCGCTGCTTCGACGTCGAGGTGGAGGTCGTCACACCGGCCGAAGCGGGACGCCGGTGGCCGCTCATGCGCACCGACGACCTCGTGGGCGCCCTGTGGCTGCCCCGCGACGGGCGCACCAACCCTATCGACACGACGCTCGCGCTGGCCAAGGGTGCTCGGCAGGGCGGAGCGACCATCCTCGAGAACACCGCCGTCACGGGGATCCTCGTCCAGAACGGGCGCGTCGCCGGCGTGAGGACGGCCGGCGGCGACGTCGCCTGCGAGGTCGTGGTGAACTGCGCGGGAATGTGGGCGCGCGACGTCGGGCGGATGGCGGGTGTCACGGTGCCGCTCCACGCCTCCGAGCACTTCTACATCGTGACCGAGCCCCTCGCCGGCGTGACGCCGGACCTGCCCGTGCTGCGCGACACCGACGGCTACATCTACGTGCGCGAGGAAGTCGGCGGTCTGCTCGTGGGCGGCTTCGAGCCGGTGGCGAAGCCCTGGGGCATGGACGGCATCCCGGCCGATTTCGCCTTCTCGCTGCTCCCCGAGGACTGGGAGCACTTTCAGGTCCTCATGGAGCAGGCGCTCATCCGCATTCCGGCACTCGAGGAGGCACCCGTGCGCCGCCACGTCAACGGCCCCGAGAGCTTCACGCCCGACGGCCGGTATCTGCTGGGCGAAGCGCCGGAGTGTCGCAACTTCTACGTCGCGGCCGGCTTCAACTCCATCGGCATCGCGTCGGGGGCAGGCGCCGGCCGCGCGGTGGCGGAGTGGATCGTGGGCGGCGAGCCGCCGATGGATCTCTGGGACGTCGACATCCGCCGCGTGGCGCCGTTTCAGGCGAACCCGCGCTACCTGCGCGATCGCACGGTCGAGATGGTGGGCGCGCTCTACGCGATACACTGGCCGCACCTGCAGCCGGTGACGGCCCGCGGCGCGCGCAAGAGCGTGTTGCACGAGCGGCTGGCCGCCCGCGGCGCCTGCTTCGGCGTGGTGATGGGCTGGGAGCGCGCCAACTGGTACGCGACGCCCGGTATCGAGCCGGCCTACCGATACAGCTACGGGCGACAGAACTGGTTCCCCTGCGCGGCGGCCGAGCACCGGGCCGTACGGGAGGCGGTCGGGCTCTTCGACCAGTCGTCGTTCTGCAAGCTCCGCCTGGAGGGACCCGACGCCCTCGCCGTGCTCCAGCGCCTCTGCGCCAACGACGTCGACGTGGCGCCCGGCCGCCTCGTCTACACGCAGATGCTCAACGCCCGGGGCGGCATCGAGGCCGACCTCACCGTGACCCGCCTCGCCGCGGACGCCTTCCTCGTCGTCACCGGGGCGGCCGCTTCCACGCACAACGCCCACTGGATCCGCCGCCACCTCGGCGATGCGCGAGCCGTGCTCACCGACGCCACGTCGAGCCAGGCCGTGCTCGGCGTGATGGGGCCGCGGTCGCGCACGCTCCTCTCCCGGCTCGCCGACGCCGACCTCTCGAACGCGGCGTTCCCGTTTCTCGAGTCCAGGGAGATCTGGCTGGCCTCGGCCCCCGTGCGCGCCGCGCGCGTCACCTACGTCGGCGAGCTCGGCTGGGAGCTGTACGTCCCCACGGAGTTCGCCGGCGGCGTGTACGACGCCCTGGTCGCGGCCGGAGAAGACCTGGGTCTTTGCCACGCCGGCTACCACGCGATGGACTCGCTCCGCATCGAGAAGGCGTACCGCGCCTGGGGCCACGACCTCGGCAGCGACGACACCCCGCTCGAGGCCGGGCTGGGGTTCGCGGTGCGCTTCGACAAGCGGATGGCCTTCACCGGGCGCGATGCGCTGCTGGCGCAGTACCAGAAGCCGCTCACCCGGCGGCTTCTCGTGTTCGTCCTCGACGACCCCGAGCCGCTCCTCTATCACGATGAGCCGATCTGGCGGGACGGCACGCTCGTCGGGCGCGTCGCGTCGGGCGCCTACGGCCACACGCTCGGCCGCGCCGTCGGGCTGGGCTGGGTTGCTCACGCCGACGGCGTCACCGACGCCTTCGTGACGAGCGGTCGTTGGGAGATCGAGATCGCCGGCGAGCGCGGGCGCGCCCGCGCTCAGCTCGCCCCGCCCTACGACCCGAAGTCGCTCCGCGTTCGGGCCTGACCGGCGCGGAGCGGCCACGCGAGCTGCCGCCAGTAGCCCTCCGGCACGGGATGGCCGGCGATCCCGTAGACCTCCGGCCAGCGCCCGGCCGGCAGGTACGCGGTGCCGAAGAGCCGGTCGAGCCACGGCAGGTGGACGGCGAAGTTCTTGTCGACCGGGCTCGCGGCGTGGTGCCAGTGATGGAAGCGCGGCGTGACCAGCACCCAGTCGAGCGCTCTCAAGTCGAGCCGCACGTTGGCGTGGATGAAGACGGCGAGAAACGAGACGAAGACGAGATACGCGTAGACCGCCGGCGCCGCAAAGCCCAGGACGTAGAGCGGTACGAACGAGAGCCCCCGCGTGACGACGATGTCGATCAGGTGCAGGCGCGACCCGGCCAGCCAGTCGAGGGTTTGCGACGAGTGGTGGACGGCGTGGAGACGCCAGAGCCACGGCACCCGATGGAAGGCGCGGTGCACCCAGTACTGGGTGAAGTCGGCGACGAGCACGATCTCCACGAGCTGGAGCGGCAGCGGCTGAGCCGCCACCGCGTCCTGCAGCCACGGCTGCGTGGCCCAGCGGAAGAACAGCGCCGCCGGCAGCATCGTGAGCACGACGGTCACCTGCACCATGAGATGGCTCATCGCGAAGTGCATGAGGTCGGTCGTCCAGCCCGGACGGAAGATCGCCTGCCCCGGCAGACGCGGGATGACGCGCTCGAGGGGGACGAAGACGAGCGCCAGGACGAACAGGTTCAGCAGGAACCAGTCCAGCCCCACCGCGGTCGTTCCGCCCACCGGCCCGACCTCGGCGGCCGAGCCGCCGAGCAACGTGCCCGCGGTGGCGAGCGCGATCCCGGTGAAGCCGAGGACCTTGCGGCGCCGGAGGACGACGCTCAGCGCGCCGAGACCGAAGCCGACGACGAGCATCACGTAGATCAGGAAGCGGACCAGGTCCAGCGGATAGAGCGCCCGCGCCGGCGGCGTCGTCAGCCAGTTCGGAAAGAGCAGGCACAGGACGCCGCCATATCCCAGTGCCCCGCAGGTGGCCGACAGAACGCCGCTGATCCAGCCCGCCCCGAAGCGATGGCCCGTCCCCCGGCCGAGGCCCGAGGTCATGCGAAGGCGAAGGCGCGGGCCGGATTCTCCACGAGGAGCCGCCTGAGCCCCGCGTCGTCCAGGCCCTTGGCGCGCAGCCGGGGCACCACGTTCACGAGCAGATGGTGGTAGCCGTAGCCTCCGTACTTCACGAGCGAGGTCTTGTAGGCGATGTCGTGCGACATGAGGATCTGGTCGCGGTGGCCGGCGGCGACGAGGGCGAGCACGTGGGTCATGCGCCCGCCGTCGTTGGGCATGTCGAAGCTCGGATTGTACGGATAGTAGGAATTCTCCAGCCCGAAGAGGTCGTACTCGAGCCAGATGCCGGTCTGGGCGAGCTCGATCACGGCCCCGAGGTCGCTGATCGTGCGACAGAGGTGGCACATGATCGTGCGACGGAGATCGCCGCCCTCCTTGCGGACGAACTCCGCCAGCTCCATGGGCATGCCCGGGTGACGCCCGGGATGGATCATGAGCGGCGCGCCCGTCTCCCGCTGGGCGATGAGGGCCGCGCGCAAAACCTTCCTCTCGTTCTCTGTCCAGGGGTAAGTCGTGCCGATCTCGCCGATGAGGCCCGCGCGGACGCCGGTGTCGCCGACGCCCGACGTGACGTCGGCGATCATCTCGCGGGCCAGCTCGTCCAGCGTGCGACGATCCATGTCGGCCGGGTGGGAGGCGGCCACGTAATAGCCTGCGCCCATGACGACGTTGAGACCGGTGGCGCGGGCGATGCGGGCGAGGGCCAGGGGGTCGCGGCCGAGCGTCTTGGGCGTCGGATCGACCACCGTGCGGCCGCCCGCCCGCTTGAAGAGCAGGATCTCGTCCTGGGCCACCTGCTCGTCGACGAGCCGGAGGTTGTCGAGGTTGGCGTTGAAGTTCTGGCGGACCCAGCCGAGGTTCGCCAGGCTCACCGGCTCCCACGCGCGCCCCTTGTCGCCGGCCGCCGCCGGCTCCGCGAACATCACCTTGAAGTCGATGAGGAGGTGCTCGTGCGGCAGCGTGACGCCGATCGCGTTCGGCGCTACGGCACCGAGCACCGTCTGGACCTGGCCGGCGAGCGGTCGGGGCATCCGCTACCGGAAGGCCGGCGCGATCTCCGCGATGAACCGATCGAGGTCACGACGCAGCTCGTCCAGCGGACGGAACATGCTCGGGATGAACAGCGTGTCCACCCGGGCGGACTGAAGCCGGCGGAGCTGCTCGCGGATCTGATCCGGCGTGCCGGCCAGACACGTGTCGCGCGCGTCGGCGGCGTGCCGTCCCATGCGCTTGGCGATGGTGTCGGCGAGCCGCTCGACCTCGTCCTTCTTGTCGGTGATGAGCAGCGCCATGTTGGCCGAGCGCTTGATGGTCTTCGAATCGCGACCGGCCTTGGCGCAGTGGTCGTCGAGGATCTCGCCCTTCCGCGCCAGCACCAGGGGCCCGCCCCAGCAGTTCCAGTGGTCGGCGTGCTTGGCCACGATGCGGAGGGTGACGCGCTCGCCGCCGCCGCCGATCATCAGCTCGGGATGGGGCGTCTGGACGGGCTTGGGATCGAGCGGGGCGTCGGAAAGCTGATAGTAGTTCCCCTTGAAGGTGACGCGCCGCTCGGTCCACAGGGACCGGATGACCTGACAGGCCTCGTCCAGTCGCTCGAGCCGCTCGCGCATCGTGTAGAAGGGGATGCCGTAGGCCTCGTGCTCGTTCTGCTGCCAGCCCGCCCCGAGCCCCAGCAGGAGTCGGCCGCCGGAGATGATGTCGACCTGGGCGGCCATCTTGGCGACCACGGCCGGATGGCGATACGTGTTACCCAGCACGATGGTGCCCACACGGATGCGCGGCACCAGGGCGGCCAGCGCGCTCAGCGTGCTCCACGACTCGAGCATGGCGCCCTCGCGCTCCTTCGTGTTCGGCATGAAGTGGTCGGTGACGCAGGCGATGTCCCACCGGGTCGCCTCGAGATGTCGCCAGAGGTCCAGCACGCCCGACCACGTCTGGGCGCCCATGCTCGTGAACAGGCCGAAGCGCATATCGTTCTCCTATTCGAGTTCGATTCTTTGGAGGACAGTCATACTATCGCAACTGGGCTCGTCTTTCCCTCGGCTTTGGCATATCTTGCCCTTGGAGCCTCGAGAGAATCTTGACGCGTTTCGGGATCAGCCTGCCCTCGGGAGGACGAAGTGGGCCAGCGCTCGTGGCCCAGAGCCTGGCTGACGCCGCCCGGCGGATCGAAGCCGCCGGCTTTGAAAGCGCCTGGGCGTTCGATGCCATCGGCCGCGGATTCCTCCTTGCGGATCCGCTCACCGCCCTTTCCGTCGCGGCCACCGTGACGCGCCACATCGAGCTGGGAACTGGAGTCCTCCAAGTCCCGCTGCGAAATCCCGTCGAGCTCGCCCAGCGGGTGCTGACCACCCATCTCGTGTCCGGCGGACGGCTGCGGCTCGGTGTGGGAGCCGGATCGACCGCCGCCGACTTCGAGGCCCTCGGCCTCGATTTCGCCGCTCGCTTCCGCCGTTTCGACGAGTCGCTCTCGATCATGCGACGGCTCTGGACCGGCGAGCGAGTGGACCGAGCCTCGCTGGAACCGGTCTGGCCCGCGGCACTCGGTGGCCCACCCGTGCTGATCGGCTCGTGGGCGGGCTCGCGGTGGATCACGCGCGCGGCCCGCGAGTTCGACGGCTGGGTGGGGTCCGGTGCCCGGAGCAGCTGGCGGCTGCTGCGCGAGGGAATCGTGCGGTTCCGCGACCTGGGCGGCCGACGCGCCGTCGTCACCAACGTGGTCACGCATCTGGAGAGCAACCCGACGAGCCCCGACGGCCCCGACGATCCGTGCGACCTCAAATGCTCCCGGGACAACGCCCGCGAGCGCCTGCATCGCCTGCGTGAGCTCGGCTTCGACGACATCGTCCTCGTCACCCGGAGCCACGATCAGGAGCATCTTCAGGAGCTCCACGAGCTGACCGTGAGCTCCCGGTGAAGGGCGCGTCTCACTCCCACACCCCGACTCGGAGGTCCTCATGGCGATCATCCGTATCTACGCCGGTTCCGACGGCAAGTCCCACTTCGAAGACGTCGTGCCGCGCTTCGAGCCGCGAGGCGACCAGTCGGAGAGCGCCGAGCTGATTCCCGGCAGCGGTATCGTCGTCCGCCGCTTCGAGGCGAAGCGATCCAATCCGTGGCACCACGCGCCCGGGCGCGCGGCGGTGTTCACGCTTTCGGGCGCGGTGGACATCGAGATCGGTGACGGCACCGTACGCCGCCTCGGCCCCGGCGACATTTTGATCGCCGAGGATTTGGCCGGCCAGGGCCACGTCACGCGCGAAGTCGGCCCCGAGCCGCGC
>DASPZZ010000163.1:0-2169 GCA_035635995.1 Binatia bacterium
ACTCGCCCACCGACGCCTGCTTGATGCTCACGGCGCCGTCGAGCGGCGCGTAGATGACGGTGTCGGCCAGCTGCTGGCGCGCCAGCTCGAGCTCGGAGCGCCGCTGCGCGATGATCGCCTGGCGGTTGCGGACCTCCTCGAGCGCGTCCTGGTAGCGCCCCTCAGCCACCTGCAGATTCGCCTCGACGGAGTCGAACTGGGCGCGGGCGATCAGCTCCATCTCCACGAGCTTGATGCTGCGGTCGCGGTTGAGCCGCGCCTCGTCCAGCATCGCGCGGGCCTGTCGCACGATCGCGGTCTTCTCCGGGTCGATGCGCTCGTCGGAACCCGACGGCGCGAGCCCGAGTCGGACTCGCGCCTGCTGGAGGGACGCTTCAGCCTGGTCTACCCGAATCTTGAAGTCGCTCTGATCGAGCTTGCCGACGACCTGCGCGCGCTTGACGCGGGTACCGAGATCGACGGTGATCTCGGCGAGCCGGCCGGCGACCTTGGTGCCGAGCACGACCTGATCGTCGGCGGCCAGCGTCCCGGTGGCCGAGACCGTCCGGGCCACGGTCCGCTCGGCGACCGGCGTCACGCGAACCTCGCGCGGCGGCGGTGCCGAAGGCTTGCCCTTGGGCTCCTCGGCACCGACCGCGGGGCCTCCCTGGCAACCAGTCAGAGCAACGGCGAGGGCGACAAGGATCGCGGTCCAGACTGAGGCGGACATTCGGCTGATGATACCGCACCGTGCCCCATCATTCGACAGCGTCCGAAACTCTCCGGCGGCGCGCCTTCCGGAAACCGCACGCGAGCCCCCCTTCTTGTCAAAGACGTCACGCTCGTGTAAAGGGTAGCGTCGCTGGAACGACCGGTGCGGCACACACACAAAGGAGTGGACGCCATGCTGACTCGCCGGCTCCCGACGCTCTTGCTGATGCTGGTCACGCTCGCACTGACGGTGGGTGGCTCCATCCTGCCCGCCACCGGTCACGATGACGGCGACGATCGCGACGACGGCAAAGTCGAGCGGTTCGCCACGCTGCCGAAGCCGGGGCCCGGCCATCCGGAGGGCATCGCGGCCGACGCCGACGGCAACATCTACGTCTCGACGTTCGACTTCACGCAGCCCAACAACCTCTACGTCTTCGGGCGCGACGGCCGCCTGAACGGCAAGCGAACGGTCACGCTCGGGCCGGGCTCCCTGCCCCTCGGGCTCGCCGTCCGCGGTCATCATCTGTACGTGGCCGACTTCGGTAAGGGCGACGTGCTGAGGTTCGCGCTGCCGTTGAAGACCGGCGACCTGCCGACGGAGAGCATCCACGTCTGCGACAATCCCACCACCGAATGCGCGCTGAACGCGCTCGAGTTCGATGGGGCCGGCAACGTGTACGTCTCCGATTCGTTCGGCGGCCGGGTGTTCAAGATCACGGGCAGCGCGGTGTCGACGTTCCTGACGGATGAGATGCTCAAGCCGGGCAGCCACGGCTTTCCGCCGTTCGGCGCCAACGGACTGGCCTTCAACACCGCGGGCACGCAGCTCTTCATCGCCAACACCGCCGACGACCGGATCTTGAAGTACGACCTCGCGACGAAGACGCTCAGCACCTTCGCCGAGAGCATCAACGGCGCCGACGGGATCGCGTTCGATCGACAAGGTCGGCTCTGGGTCTGCGCCAACCAGGCCGACGAGCTCGTCGCGCTCAACAGCCGCGGCCGCATTGTCGAGCGCCGCGGGTCGTTCAGGGGCATCGCCAGCGACGGTGCCGCCAAGGGCTTGCTCTTCCCGGCCAGCCTCGTCTTCAGCCGGGGGGCGATCTACGTGACGAACCTCGCGCTGGCGCTGACCCCGGCGGAGGGCGACGAGCCGGAAGAGGACGTGACGACGTACACGGTGTCGCGTATCGAGCTCGACTGAGAGACCGGCCGCGGGGACGGGTTGAGCGGTCTCCCGCTCAGCTCGCCCGGCAGTAGGGCAGCACGCGCTCGCCGAAGAGCTTGATCGCGTCCATGATCTGCGCGTGCGGCGGGCCGCCCGAGTGGGCGTGACGCAGGCGCAGCAGGAAGGTGCTGGCGCCCGTGGCCTTCTGCCAGCGCTGGAACTCGCGCACGCACGTCTCGGGATCGCCGAGGATCAGGCGATCGGGGGCGAGATTGTCGAGCGTGAACGGCGTGTCGGCCGGCATGTCG
>DASPZZ010000164.1:0-9849 GCA_035635995.1 Binatia bacterium
AGTAGCCGATGTCCGGCGTCGGATCGAAGACGTAGCCCTCGGCCCGGTCCATGTGGACGAGCTCGGGGGTGAGATGCCGGACCATCGAGGTCTCCGAATCCCCGGAGTGCATGGCGATGGCCGCCTCCTCGGGCGCCACCAGGCCCGGCACCTGGCCGATCCCGCCGAGGAAGATCTTGAAGATCCTGAGGTCCGTCTCGATGCGCAGGTCACGGAAGAAGTCGTCGAGCGTGCCCACGTTGCCGCCGTGGCTGCCCAGCAGCACGAGCTTCGCGAATCCGCTCCGGGCCACCGACATGGCCAGGTCCTTGAGCACCATCCGCAGGGTCTCGCCGCTGAAGGTCAGCGTCCCGGGGAAGGTCGTGTGCTCCGTGCTCTTGCCGAAGTTGGTCGGTGGCAGCGCCAGCACCATCGCGTCGTCGGGAAGCCGGGCCAGCGCCGCGCCCAGCAGCTCCATCCCGACGAGCGTGTCCGTGATCAGCGGCAGGTGCGGGCCGTGCTGCTCGACCGCGCCCACGTTGATGACCGCCGTCGCGTTCGCATCGCGCTTGGCGATCGCGTCGATCTCCTGCCACGTGTAGTACGCCCAGTACCGGCGCGGCGGGATCGAGCCGTGGAGTCCGGTGCCGATGGTCGCCGGAAGGTTTTTCAGCATGGACACCTCACACGCCGGCCGCGACCGGCTGAATCGCGGGCACACGCGCCGCCAGGGCCGGCCGCACGTCGGTCCAGAAGCGTCCGAGCTGCTCGAGCGTGTCGGCCCGCCGCATCCCGGGCAGGTGGGGGAAGATCAGGAGCGCTTCGAAGCCGAGCTCGTCCTGCATCGCCAGCAGGGTGTCGCGGGCCTGCTCGGGCGTGCCGACGATCCACGACCTGGCGGCCATGCGCTCCTCGAGCGTGAAGGGCGGCCGGCTCGCCAGCGCCGGATTGCGGCGGACGATGTTCGGCCACAGCAGCTTGGTCAGCTCGTCGTGACCGCGGCGCGCGGTCCGGATGGCCGCCTCCGCGGAGTCGGCGACGTGGAACTGCACCTGGAGCACGCGGTCCTCGCCCGGGCGCAGCCGGACGCCGTGCGTCTCCTCGACCAGCGCGCCGTACCGCCGCCACCACGGGACCATCCGCTCCCACGGATGGTTGGCGAGCACCCCCACGTGGCGCTGCCGGGCGGCGTAGAGGAGCGTGTCCTCGCTGCCGATCGGCTGATAGATCCGGACCGGCGTGTCGAGCGGCCGAGGGACGAGCGGAAACTCCGTCACCGGCTCGCCGCGGAACGTCAGGTCCTCGGGCGGGATCGTGTAGAACCGCCCGCGGTAGGCGAATCGCTCGTTCGACGTGGCCGCCTTGAAGATCTCCACCTGCTCCTCGAAGACGTCGCGGTTGTGGAGATCGTCGGCGTTGTTGTTGTAGCCGACGTTGACGCCGAACACGTTCGACTCCCGCTCCTCGGTGCCGCGCCCCAGACCGCACAGGAGCCGCCCGCCCGAGAGCACGTCGGCCAGCGCATAGTCCTCGGCGAAATGGATCGGGTGCCACGCGGTCAGCACGTGGATCAGCGCGCCCAGGCGGATGCGCCGCGTGTGCTGGGCCAGCACCGCGTTGAGCAGCACCACGTTGGGGACGACCTCGAACCCGTGGTTGTGGAAGTGATGCTCGGCCGTCCAGAACGAGTCGTACCCGAGCGCATCGCAGGCCTTCGCGTACGCGATGAGGTCGCCGTACGCGCGTCGGTAGTCCTCCTGCCCATAGTTGCGCGTGTGCGCCGGCGGCCCGTCCACGCCGGCATCCGGCATATCCACGGTCCCGTAGAAGAACGCGCCGAAGTGCATCTGAGCCTCCCGTGTCTGCTGCCTATCGCGCGGGCACACCGTGCCGATTCGGAGCTACAACATAACCGAGCCCTGCCACCGATGCCAGGCGATCGACCGTCAGCTGCCGCGGTAGGTGACGTAGCCGTAGGGCGAGACGAGCAGCGGCACGTGGTAGTGCCCACCGGCCGCCGCCGCCGCGAATCTGATGGGCACGAGGTCGAGGAACGGCGGATCGCTCACCGCGCCCCCCGTTGCGCGGAAGTAGGCGCCGACGTGGAACAGCAGCTCGTACGGCCCGGCCTCCATCTCGCCGGGACCGAAGAGGGCCTCCGTCCGGCCGTCGGCGTTCGTCCGCACGGTCTTGAGGAGGCGGGCCCGGCCGTCGGCGTCGATCGCGGAGAGGTCGATGCGGAGCCCGGCGGCCGGACAGCCGCGCGCGGTGTCGAGGACGTGCGTCGTGAGGCCGCTCGGTTGCGTCATCGTCGTTCCTTCGCGAGTGCGTCGAGCCGGAGCCGGGCGATCTCGGCAATCTGCGCCAGCGCCGCCTCCACCTCGTCGTCGAGGCCGTTCCCCAGCCGCGTCTCGAAGGCCGCCAGGATCGCGTGCTTGGGGTGCCGGCGAACTGCGATGACGAACGGGAAGCCGAACTTCTCGCGGTACGCGCCGTTCAGCCGCTCGAACCGCTCGTACTCCTCCGGGGTCAGTCGATTCAGGCCCGCGCTCGACTGCTCGGCGACCGAGGCCGCGCTCATCGCCGCCGCGCGCGCGGCCGTGCCGGCCAGGTCGGGATGCGCGCGAATGAGGGCGAGCTGCTCCTCGCGCGAGGCGCGCCGCACCACCTCCGCCATGGCCTCGTGCAGCGCCTCGAGGCTGGCGAACGGGCGCCGGTCGAACGCCCGCTCGGCGACCCACGGGGACTGCTCGAAGACGCCACCCAGGGCCCGCCGGAACTCGTCCAGGCCGAGCTGGTTGAGCGTCTCCAGCCACGGCGCCATCGTCCCTACGGCCGGTTGACGGCGCCGTCGAGCGGCGCGCCCTGCGCGAGCCACCGGCCCAGCAGTGCCCGCTCCTCGTCCGTCATGCCGGTCTTGTTCCCGAGCGGCATGTTCCGGAGGAGCACGACGCGGGTGCGGATCGTCTCGGCGTGGGCGCGGATGCTCTCGGGCGCGTCGAATGTCACACCGTTGGGCGCGAGGCGGAACACCTCGTCGGTGGGCGTCCGCGAGTGGCAGGAGACGCAGCGGCGCTCGATGACGCCCTTGACCGCGGTGAAGGCGACGCGGTCCCCGCCCCCCGTCCCACCGCCGAGCCACGCGGGCGAGGTGAGATACACGGCCACCGCCAGCGCCGCCGCCGCCGGGAGGAGCCACCAGTCGGCCGGCTTGCCCTTGTCACGCGCGAGCATGATCTGGCGGGCGGCGACGCCGGCTACGATCAGGAGCGAGAGCACGAGCCAGTTGAGCGGGTGCCCGTACGTCAGGGGGTAGTGGTTCGAGAGCATCGTGAAGATCACGGGGAACGTGGCGTAGCTGTTGTGCGTGGAGCGCTGCTTGGCCCGGGTGGAGAGCGTGGCGTCGGGCGTGCGACCGGCCGTCGCGGCGGCGATCTGATCGCGCTGGGCGGGGATGATGCGCATCCAGACATTGGCGACCATGATCGTGCCGAGCATCGCCCCCACGTGGATGAACGCGGCGCGGCCGCTCAGCACGCGCGTCAGCGCATGCACGACCGCGAAGAGCAGGACCCAGGACACCACGGCGGCGGCCCGTCCTCGCCCGCGGGCCAGGGGTGACGTCCACAGCAGGTCGTACACGATCCAGGAGACGACCAGGAGTCCGACGCCGAGTACGACGGCCCGGCCCGGCGTGATCGAGGACACGGCGGGATCGACCAGGTAGACGCCGCCCGTCACGTAGTAGACGAGGACCAGGAGCGGGAAGCCGGTCAGGAACGTCATCGCCGCCTCCCACTTGAACCAGTGGATCGGCGATGGGAGCTGACCGGGCGGCAGCTTTCGCCGCTCGACCAGGTAGAAGCCTCCGCTGTGGAGGAGCCACGTGTAGCCCTCGACGTCGGGCCGGGGGAGGTTCGACCGGATGAGCGCGGCGTCCAGCCACATGAAGTAGAGCGAGGTGCCGATCCAGCCGATGCCGACGATCAGATGGGTCCAGCGGAGCCCGATGTTGAGCCAGTCGAAGATCACGCTGTCCACGGGGCCTCCACGCTATTCCGCGTAGGCCCAGCCCGTGAGCCGCCGCTCGATGACCGCGAAGACGCCGTAGAGCAGTACGCCCATGGCGGCGAGGACGAAGAGGCCACCGAAGGCGAGGCCCGTGTTGAAGTCGGAGGCCGCCACCGCCATCAGATAGCCGATCCCGGCGTTCGACGCAACCGTCTCCGAGATGACGGAGCCCACGAACGCCGAGGAGATCGCCACCTTGAGCGAGGCGAAGAAGAGCGGCATCGTGCGCGGCACCCCCACCTTGCGGAAGATCTGCCACCGGGAGGCGCCGAGCACGCGCAGGACGTCGCGCAGCTCGGACTCGAGCGTCGCCAGCCCGACCGCCACGTTGACCGCGACCGGAAAGAAGGCGAGGAGGAACGCGGTCAGCACGGCCGGCGCGGCGCCGATCCCGAACCACATGACCAGGAGCGGGACCACCGCCGCCTTCGGGATGCTGTTGAAGCCTACCAGCAGCGGATACAACGCGTCGTTCACGGTCACCGAGGCGCCGATCGCGAACCCGAGCAGGAGCCCGAGCCCGACCGCGGCGCCGAATCCGATCAGGGTCGTCACCAGAGTGTGACGCGCGTGGAAGGCGATGGGGCCGGCGGTCGCGACCAGCGTCGCCGCCACGCCGCTCGGCGGCGGCAGGATGATGGGCTGGATCCGCAACGCCGGCACCGCCGCTTCCCACACGAGCACCAGGCCGACGAACACCAGGAGCGGCAGGCCGAGCCGGCGGACGTTCGAGCGGCTCACGCCGAGGCTCCCCGGCGGGGGCGGATCTCGTCGCGCATGCGCCGGATCAGGTCCGTGCCCGCGGGGCTGTAGAGCTCGCCGAGCGTCCGCGGCACCGGAAACGCCACCGGGTGCACATGCGCGATGCGGCCGGGGTCCGTCGCCATGACGTAGATGGTCTCGGCGAGGAACACCGCCTCGCGGAGGTCGTGGGTGACCAGCACCCCGGTGAACGCCCGGTCGAGCCCGAGCGTCTGGTGGAGCTCCCACATCTCCTCCCGCGTGAACGCGTCGAGCGCGGCGAACGGCTCGTCGAGGAGCAGGAGCGCCGGCTCGTGGATCAGCGCGCGACAGAGGCTCACGCGCTGGCGCATCCCGCCCGAGAGCTCGCGCGGCTGCCGGCGCTCGGCGCCGTCGAGCCCGACCGTGCGGAGGAGGGCCAGCGCCCGGTCCCGCCAGGCGGCGCGGTTCGGCGTCCGCGGGTCGCCGTTCTCACGGAGGATCTCAAGCGGGAGGAGCAGGTTGTCGAGGACCGTCCGCCACGGGAGCAGCACCGGGTTCTGGAACGCCATCCCGACGTTCTTCAACGGGCCCACGACGGTGCGGCCATCCACGGCGACGCTGCCGCGCGTCGTGGTGAGCAGGCCGGCGATCAGCTTGAGCAGCGTCGACTTGCCACAGCCGCTCGGCCCGACGAACGCCACCGTCGCCCCACGCGGGATGTCGAGCGACACGCCCTCGAGCGCCCGCACCACCCGGCGGTCGCTGGTCACGTACTCGAAGCCGACGTCACGGAGCGACACCGCCACCCCACGGGACTCGCCGGCGGCGGCGCGGCCAATCGAGGGACTCGGCGGCCGCGGACTAATCGAGCTTCCGCTCGGACGCCGGCGGCAGGTAGGCGCCGGTGAACACCTGGGCGACGGTCGGCTTGGCGCCGAGCTCGAACGAGACCACGACCTGCTCGATCGCGCGCTGCATCCGGGCCGGATCGATGCCGAGCAGCCCGTTCCGGCGGACCTCGTCGTTGACCATGTTTGCGCTGATCGCGAGCTGCAGGCGCTTCAGCTCGGTCGCCTCGTTCGACAGCGGCTCGGCGGCCTTGACGTGCGCGATCGCGCCCTGGGGATCCCTGAGGGTCGCCCTGAAGCCGGTGGTGAGCGCGGCCAGGAAGCGCCGCACCGTGTCCTCGTTCGCCTTGAGCCAGTCGACCCGCACCAGCACGGCGTTGCCGTAGAGGTCGATGCCGTAGTCGCTGTACTTGAAGGCGACGACCTCACCCTCGGGGACCTTGAGGTTCTCGGTCAGGTTGAGGAAGCCGGTGAAGTAGAAGCCGGAGATCGCCTTGACGTCGCCCTTCAGCAGGGCCGGCTCTCTGAGGGGCGGGGCCATGTTCGTCCAGGAGACACTGTCGGCGGCGAGGCCGACGTTCTTCGCGAAGATCGGCCACAGCCGCCGCGGCGCGTCGCCGGCCGGCGCGCCGATCGCGGCGCCCTTGAGGTCCTTCGGCTCGCGGATCCCGTACTTCTTGAGCGAGAGCAGGGCGAAGGGTGGCGAGTTCAGCACGATCCCGACGGCGATCAGCGGCGTCTGCGGGTTCTTGGCGTTGTACTCGATCATCGAGTTGATGTCGCCGTACCCCATGTCGTAGGTCCCGGTCGCCACCTGCTCGATCGTCTTCTGCGAGCCCGTCCCGCGGTCGATGGTGACGTCGAGGCCGCGGGCGGCGAACGCGCCGGCCGCCTTCGCCGTGATGAAGGGCGCCTGCGGCCCCTGGATCTGCCAGTCGAGCGCGAATCTCACCTTGGTCTGGGCCTCGACGACGGAGGGCCAGGGAGCGAGGGCGAGAACGGCCAGCACCGGGACGGCGAGGATGCGCGCGAGCGCCATGAGCGTCTCCTTTGTGGCCAGTACCTTACATCGTCGCCCGCGCGAGCCGCCACAGGTCCTCGGCTCGGATCGGGGTGGCGGTGATGCGCGCGCCGAAAGGCCGGAGCGCGTCCTCGACGGCGGCGACGATGGCCGCCGGCGGGGCCACGGTGCCGGCCTCCCCGACGCCCTTGACGCCGAGAGGGTTCAGCGGGCTCGGCGTGGTGAGGTGAGCGATCCGCATCGACGGGATCTGCCCGGCCGTGGGCATCACGTATTCCAGCAGCGATTGCATCCGGGGCTGGCCCTGGTCGTCGTAGGCGAGCTCCTCGTAGAGCGCGCCGCCGACCCCCTGGGCCACGCCGCCGTGGATCTGTCCCTCGACGATGCGGGGATTGATCAAGGGACCGGCGTCGCTGGCGACGCCGTAATCGACGATCGTGACCTGCCCCGTCTCGCGCTCGACCTCGACGACGGCGACGTGGGCGCCGCTGGCGAAGGTCGCGCGCGGCGCCAGGAAGTAGCGCGTGGCCTCGAGCCCTGGCTCCATCCCGTCGGGGAGCGGCGACCCCGGTGCGCACGCGGCCGCGAGCTCGGCGAGCGAGCGGCGCCGGTCCGGAGCGCCGATGACGCGCACCCCGCCCTCGGCGAATTCGAGATCGGCCTCGCCGGCCTCCAGGAGATGCGCGGCCAGCCGCCGGGCCTTCGTGCGCACCGCGCGCGCGGCGACGAGCGCTGCGCTGCCGGCGACGACGGCGTTGCGGCTCGCGTACGTCCCGACACCGAACGGAATCATGGCGGTATCCCCGTGCTGCACCGTGACGTCGTCCGGGCGCAGGCCGAGCTCGTCGGCCACGATTTGCGCCAGCGCGGTGGCGGTCCCCTGACCGTGCGGCGAGGCGCCGGTGATCAGCAGCGCCCGGCCGGTCGCATCCACCCGGAGCACCGCCCCCTCGTGCGGCCCCAGCCCCGTGAGCAGGACGTAGCTCGCGAGCCCGACGCCGAGGAGCCGGCCGTGCTCGCCCTTGGCGCGCTCGGCGGCTTGCTCCGCCCGCCGCTGCCGGTAGCCCACGAGCGTAAGCGCGGTGTCGAGCGCCCGCTCGTAGTCCCCGCTGTCGTAGACCAGCGGCACCTGGGCGGACCCGGTGCCGGTGTCCCAGGGGAACTCATCCCGCCGGATCAGGTTCCGCCGGCGCACGTCAGCCGGATCCAGCCCTAGCTCGCGTGCGAGATCGTCGATGGCCCGCTCGGTGGCGAAGACAGCCTCCGGCTGGCCCGCGCCACGATACGCCGCTGCCGGCGCCTTCGAGGTGAGCGCCACGCGAACGCGGCAGGCATAGTTCCTGAATCGGTAGGGGCCGGGCAGGCTGGCGGCCGTGATCGAGGGACACAGGACGCCGAGACTCCGCGCGTAGGCGCCGAGGTCGGCCAGCACCTCGGCGCGCATCCCGAGGATCGTGCCGTCGCGGCGGGCGGCCAGCTCGATATCGTGCCATTGCTCCCGCGCGTGCGCGGTGGAGAGCAGGTGCTCGCGGCGCGTCTCGATCCACTTGACGGGGACGGCGAGCCGTCGCGCCAGCAGCGCCAGCAGCAGCTCCTCGGGATAGATCTCCTGCTTGACGCCGAAGCCGCCGCCGACGTCGGGCGCGATCACGCGGACCCGGTGCTCGGCCAGCCCGAGCACGTCGCGGAGCACGTCGCGGAGCGTGTGCGGCCACTGCGTCGATGACCAGAGCGTGAGCTGACCGCTCCCGCCCTCCCAGTGCGCGACGACGCCCCGCGTCTCGAGCGGCATCCCGGTGTGGCGGTGCACGTAGTAGCGCCCTCGCGTGACGACCTCCGCCGAGCGAAATGCGCCGTCGGGATCCCCGACCTGCACGGTGAAGGTGGCGGCCAGGTTGTCGTTCAGCGGGTCGTGCAGCACCGCCGCGCCCGGCGCCGTGGCCCGCTGCGCATCCGGCACGGGATCGAGCGGCTCGTACTCGACCCTCACCGCCGCGGCGCCGTCCTCGGCCGCGTACCGGCTTTCGGCGACGACGGCGACCATCGCTTCTCCGACGTACCGGACCTTGTCCCGGGCGAGCGGGAGCTGTCCGCACGGCCTCAGGGCGGGGTGAGGCACGACGGTGGGAACCTCCCGGAACTCAGGCGCCCCCTGGAAGTCCAGCGCCGTGACGATCGCGAACACACCGGTGAGGCGGGTCGCGGCCGAGGCGTCGACGCGGAACCGCGCGTGGGCGTGGAGGCTCCTGACGAACGCCACGTGCCGGACGTCGGCCAGGCGGAGGTCGTCGAGGAAGGTCGCCTGGCCCAGCAGCAGGCGCGGATCTTCCAGGCGCTTGAGCGGTTGTCCGATGAATTTGGTGGACAGGGCCACCATTGTAATCGCTCCGGCATTATAATTTCTGCCGGCATGCCCCTCGGCGATCTCCTCCCCGGGCCGCGCATCCTCCTGGGCCCGGGCCCCTCGATGGCGGACCCACGCGTGCTGCGTGCCATGTCCACGCCGCTGCTCGGCCAATTCGATCCCGAGTTCACGGCGATCATGAACGAGGTCATCGCGCTGTCGCGCGTCGTGTTCCAGACCGGCAACGCGCAGGCCTTCCCGGTATCGGGCACCGGGCGGGCCGGACTCGAGGCGGCGATCGGCTCGCTGGTCGAGCCCGGTGATCGGGTGGTCGTCGGCGAGTGCGGCCGCTTCGGGCTGCTCATGCTGGAGATCGCCGAGCGCTGCGGCGCCGAGGTCGTCGCCGTGCGGGGTGAGTGGGGCCGGATCCTCGAGCCGGAGGCCATCGAGGCCGCGCTCCGGGCGGGTCGGACGAAGCTGGTCGCGATCGTCCACGGCGAGACGTCGACGGGTGTGCTCCAGCCCCTGGCCGAGATCGCCCGTGTCGCCCGGGCCCACGGGGCCCTCGTGCTCGCCGACTGCGTCGTCACGCTCGGCGGTTCGGAGGTCGCCGTCGATCAGTGGGGTATCGACGTCGCGGTGGCCGGGACGCAGAAGTGTCTCTCGTGTCCCTCCGGCCTCGCCCCGGTGACGTACAACGCCCGGGCCGAAGCCGTCATGGCGGCGCGCCGGAGCAAGGTGCGGAGCAACTACCTCGACCTCGGCCAGCTCGCGGCCTACTGGGGCGCGGCGCGCTTCAACCACCACACCGCCCCGACCGCGATGGTGTATGGCCTGCGCGAGGCGCTGCGCGTCGCCGTCGG
>DASPZZ010000165.1:0-21789 GCA_035635995.1 Binatia bacterium
TTCCGCCAGCTATGCCTTCGACGGCAGCCGGATCGTGTGGGAGTGGGACGAGGCCAACGGCGTCGCCGGCCTCGAGCGCGCGGTGGCCTACATCAAGGAGTACGACGGCGCCTACGACGGTCGCATCCGGGCAATGCTCTATCCGGGCCAGCTCGACACCTGCACGCCGGATCTACTCCGTCAGGCACGGCGCTGGGCCGATGACCTCGGTGTCCCGATGCAGCTGCACGCCGCAATGAACCAGCGTGAGTTCCACCACATCCTCGAGCAGCACGGTCAGACGCCGATCCAGCTCCTGCACTCGATCGGCTTTCTCAAGCCGCGCACGGGCCTTGGTCACTGCGTGTTCCACAACGACCACTCCTGGTGCCACTATCCCTACGCCGACGACTTGAAGCTGCTCGCCGACAGCGGCGTCACCGTGGTCCACGCGCCGTACAAGTACGCCAAGATGGGCGTCAAGTTCGAGTCGTTCGAGCGGTACCGCGCGCTCGGGATCAACATCGCGCTCGGCACCGATACCTATCCGCAAGACCTCATCCACGAGATGCGCTGGGCCGCCCTGATGTGCCGCCTGGCCGACGGAAGCTTTCGGGTGGGCCGGCCGCAGGACGTCTTCGACGCCGCCACGCTCGGCGGGGCACGCCACCTCGGGCGCGACGACCTCGGGAGGCTGGCGCCGGGTGCCAAGGCCGACATCATCGTCGTCGACCTGCGTCACCTGCACTACGGCGCCGTGCACGACCCGATCAAGGCGCTGGTCGACTGCGGCAGCGGACGCGATGTCGACACCATCATCGTCGACGGTCACGTGCTCGTCGAAGGCGGGCGGGCCGCTCGGCTGGACGAGCAAGCCCTGCTGAGGGACGTGCAGGCCGAGGGCGAGCGACTCTGGCATGCGATTCCGCAATGGCACTGGACCGGCAAGTCTCTCGACGAGATCGTACCGCCAAGCTACCCGATACGCGGACAGGCGTAGGGCCAGCCCACCGCCGTCTATCGAGACGAGCGCGGTGGCGGTCGCTCCGTCACGAACGGCGGGCGGCGCGGTTCCTGGGCGCATCTCGCATCCAGATCGCGTGCAGAACCCTTGGCAATGAATTCAGAAACAAGGTTCGGCATACAGCCATATCCGTAGACGTGCGCGGCGTTCCGCATCACGATCTGACGACTGTTGGGCACGCGGGGCCGGAGGCGACAGGGCGTGTGCGGCAGGGGTCGACGGGACCCGTTCCCTCCGAGCGGCAACGGATCCCGCACGCGCCCGGATGGAGCCCAGCCGCGGCGGAGCAGCGCGCGCGTGCCGCGTGGTCCCGTGACCCCTGCCGCACACGCCCTGTCGCCTCCGACTCCACGCGAGGTGGCGCGCGCTACGGCGGTGTCACCAGCAGCGGAGCGAGTCGTGCAGGATCGCGCTGATCTCGGCGGCACCCACGGCCCGCGGCGCGCCGCTCAGGAGCCGTGGCTGCTTCAACGTACCCTCGACCAGCGCGGGGATGTCGCGCTCGCCGTAGCCCAGCGCCGTGAGGCCGTTGGGAATGCCGATGTCTCGCATGAGCGCCAGAAGCGCGCCCGGCAGCGCTTCGCGCGCGTCACGCTCGGAGAGTCCGGCCGTCTGGACGCCCATCAGCTCCGCCGCGCGGAGGTGTCGCTCCGGCGAGGTCGCGTAGGTGAAGCGGAAGGCCGCCGGGGCCGTCACGATGACCGAGACCCCATGCGGGACGAGCGGGTGGTTGGTCCGGTAGCCGCTCGGCACGTACTCACGCACGAGGCCGGCGATCGGATAGCCGAGGGCGTGCGGAACATGTACGCCGGCGTTGCCGAAGCCGACGCCCGCGTAGTTGGCGGCCAGCGCCAGGTTGACGCGGGCCTCGAGGTCGAGCCCGTTGAGCACGGCGCGTCGCAGGTACCGGCCGACGTACTCGATCGCCTTCTCGCACCAGATGTCGCTCGCCGGGTTGGCGCCGATGTAGGCCGGGCGATCGGGCGGATGGTGCTTGGCCCGCGCGTTGTACGGGCGCGTCGTGTAGGACTCGATGGCGTGCGTGAGGATGTCGGCGCCCGCCGCCGCCGTCACCTCCGGCGGCGCCGTGAGCGTGTTGAGCGGGTCGACGATCCCGAGCGCCGGGCGCAGTAGCCGGTGCGACACGCCGGCCTTCACGTGGTGGTCGAGGACGTGGGTCACCGCCACCGCCGTCGTCTCGCTGCCGGTTCCCGCCGTCGTCGGGACCGCGATCAGGGGCTTCAGCGGACCCGGCACCGGCCGGCCGCGTCCGACAGGCTGGTTCACGTAGTCGAGCAGCGGCGCCGGATACGTCGTCAGAAGGTTGACCGCCTTGCACGTGTCGAGCGCGCTGCCGCCGCCGACGGCGATGAGCCCGTCGAGCTCGCGATGGCGCGCGTACTCGGCGGCCTCCTCCATCGACCGATCGGTGGGCTCGATCTCGACCCCGTCGTAGATATCGGCCTTGATGCCTTCTTCTTCGAGAAGGGCGCGAACGCGGTCCGGCAGCCCCAGCTCGCCGATGCGCCGGTCGGTCACGATCAGCACACGCTTGAGCCCGAGCCGGCGGGCGTCGTAGGCGATCTCGTCGGTGGCGCCGAGCCCGAACTTGATCGGCGACGCCTCCATCACGAACACCGTCTCGGTCGGCAGGGTCACACCCTTCATGGGATTCCTCTCTTTATACAGCCGTGCTGCGGCCGGTTATAGCCGCGCCTCGGATTATAATCGTCCCGGTGAGTCGATCGTCGCTCCCTGCCCCTGGCCCCCCGCCGGGCACGAAGTTCGGGGCGCTTCAGCACCGCGACTACCGTCGCTACTTCGTCCTGGTGCTCCTCAGCGCGACCGCCGACAACATCGAGCACGTCATCAGCTACTGGGTGATCTTCCAGGCCTTCCACTCGCCGATGCTCGCGGGGTTCGCCGTCATCAGCCACTGGGTGCCCTTCCTGCTCTTCTCGGTGCACGCGGGGGCCCTGGCCGACCGCTTCGACTGCCGCAAGCTCATCCAGATCTCGCAGGGGTTGTTCGCGCTCGCCTCGCTCGCGTGGGCCGTGCTGTTCATCACCGGCACGCTGCGCGTCTGGCACGCCGCGGTGATCCTGCTCATTCACGGCGCGGCGGGCGTGATCGGCCTGCCGGCCTCGCAGCTCATCGTCTACGACATCGTGGGCCCGGAGCGGTTGCCGAGCGCGATCCGGCTCAACGCCACCAGCCGCTATCTGGCGATCCTTCTCGGACCCGCGGTCGGCGGCGGGCTCATGCTCCTGCTCGGTCCGGGGCCGGGGCTTCTCGCCAACATCCTCATCTATGCCCCGTTCACGCTCTTCCTGCTGCGCACGCCGTACACGGGCCACCGGCGCGACACCCAGCGGCGTCGCGCGGCCCGCTTCGGGCTCGCCGAGATCCGCCGGCTCCTCGCCGCGGCGCGGGCCGAGCCGCGCCTGCTCACGATGATCGCGCTGGGCGGGACCACGTCGTTTCTCGTCGGCAACGCGTTCCAGGCGCAGATGCCGGAGTACGCGCAGCATCTCGGCGCCGACGAGGCCGGCACCTGGTACAGCGTGCTGCTGGCGGCCAACGCCGTGGGCGCCATCGTCGGCGCGGTGCTCCTCGAGAGCGCGACGTTCGTCCGGCTCAGCGCGCGGACCGCGATCGCGTGCGCGGCGGTCTGGGGCGTGTTGATGGCGCTGTTTCCCGCAGCGCAGAGCTACCCGGCGGCGGTGACGCTGCTCGTGCTCGCCGGCACCTTCAACATCGCGTTCACGTCGATGGCGCAGACCATCATCCAGCTGCTGGCCCCGCCCCACCTCCGCGGCAGCATGGTGGGGCTCTTCAACACCTCGATGCTCGGGCTGCGCGCGGGCAGCGGCCTGACCGTCGGGGTGCTCGGCGCCGTGATCGGCGTGCAGTGGTCCCTGACGCTCAGCTCGGCGGCCGTCGTGCTGGTCGCGCTCGGCCTGCTCGTCGTCGACGCCCGCGCGCGGCCGCGGCTCTCGGTCTAGCCGCGGCGGCGGCACGGGAGCCCGTCAGGCGCCGACGGTGGCGCGGATGCTCTTGAGGTGCTCGTCGATGTGGTTGAGGAGGATCCCGCCGACGATCTGCTCGACACTCATCGGCGGCATGCCCTTGAGGACGGTGCCGCTCCGGCCGAGCTCGGCGTCGCTGAGCCCGCGCACGATCGCGGCGGCCGCCGCCGCGCTCTTCTTGTGCAACGCGACCGTCTCCGCCTTGGTGACCTTGGCATGCTCCTGGGCGTGCTTCGCGTTCATGTCGTGGAGCATGTCCATCGTGAAATTCCCCATGGACTGTCCGGCGGCGACATTCTTGATGATCCCGGCGATCCCCTCGTGCCCCCCCGCCAGGTGGTGCGCGACCACGCCGACCGTCCATTTCTCGGACGAGGTGATCTTTTTCCAGTCGGCGTCACTCAGGCGGTCCAGCAACGCGGTCGCCTCCTGCACCTTCGCCTCGAACTGCTTCGCCAGTGCTTCGGCCTTGGCTGCTGCCATGCGGTCCTCCTCTGTCACGATGGTTCGCGGCTCCGTCTCGTCAACCCGATGATAACGCCGCTTTCAAGGGGGCGGGTGCCGCGACGTCCGTGCGCGCGACCCGTTCTTGACAGCGATGGGAAGTTCCACGATCGTACGTGCATGAGGTCCGGAAGATCGGCAACGAGCTCCACAACGCCTGCATGAGATCCCGCGCGCTCCGCTGGGCGTCGCTCGTGCTGGGGCTCTCGCTCGTGGCCTACGCCGTCGAGAGTCAGGAGCGAGAGCCGGTCAGGATCGGCATCATCTACACGAATACCGGACCACTCGCGCAGCTCGGGATCGACATGCGCGACGGCGCCCTCCTCTACTGGAGCCAGGCCGGAAACCGCGCGGCCGGGCGGCGGGTCGAGATTCTGACCGAGAGCACCGGCAGCAACAAGCCGGACGAAGGTCTGACGAAGGCCCGGAAGCTCGTCGAGCGCGATCGCGCGCACATTCTCGGCGGGATCATCGAGACGCCCGTCGCCTACGCGCTGCGCCCCTACGTGATCGAGAAGAAACTCCCGCTCATGATCATGAACGCCGGCGCCGATGGCCTCACCCAGAAGCAGCGAAGCGACTACGTCTTCCGCTGCTCGTTCTCCAACAGTCAGGCCTCGCACCCTCTGGGCGAATGGGCGTACAAGCAGGGCTATCGCCGGCTGGTCCTGGTCGCCTCCGACTTCGCGGCCGGCCACGAGCATATCGGGGGCGTGGCCCGGACGTTCGTCGCCGCCGGCGGCCAGGTGATCCAGGAGCTCTATCCGCCCCTGGGTGTCCCGGACTTCGTGCCGTACCTGACGCAGATCCGACGCGACACGGACGCCGTGGCCGTCGCGATCTTCGGATCGGACGCCATGCGGTTCGTCGCTCAATACGCCGAGGTCGGTCTCAAGGGCAAGATCCCGCTGATCGCCAAGGGCGGCCTGACCGACGAGAGCTTCCTGGACAAGCTCGGCGATCCCGCGGTTGGCATCATCGTGTCGTACCACTGGAGCGCCGCCCTCGACCTTCCGGAGAACCGTCGCGTGCGCGAGGCCTTCGAGAGCAGGCACAAGCGCCCGATGAACGCACCGGCGGAACAGGGATACGTCGGGTCGCAGATGATCGCGCGGGCGCTCGAGGCCGTGAAGGGTGACGTCGAGAATCTCGACGGCTTCCTGGCCGCCCTCAAGAAGATCGAGGTCGACGGGCCTCGGGGAAAGGTCAAGCTCGACGCCTTCCACAACCCGGTCCACACCGTCTACCTGCAACGGACCGAGCGAAAGGGCGGCGTCCTTCAGAACGTGCCGATCGCGAGCTATCCGAGCGTGGGCCAGTTCTGGACGTGGTCGCCCGAGGAATACATGGCCATGCCGTCCTACGTCGATCTGAAGGGCAAGTGGGCCAAGTGAGGTGGCGGTCGGCGCTCGCCATCGTCGTGGCCCTCGCCGGCGCGTCGAGCGGGGCGGGGGCAGCGGATGATCGGCCGGTGATCGACCCCGACGTCCGCGCCGCGACGCGCGGAGGCACGCTGCGCGTTCTCGTCGAGCTTCGCGTTCCGCCGGCCGATCCCGCCGCCCTGCAGAGCACCCAGGACGAGGTCCTGCGCGGCTTGGCCGGCACCGGCACCCGTCTCGCGCGCCGCTACGCGACGGCGCCCCTCCTGGCGCTCGAGATCGACGCCGACGCGCTCGCCCGGCTCGAGGTGATGCCGGCGCTCGTCATGCGCGTGCGAGCCGACAAGCTCATTCCGCCCTACGAGGGCTCGGCACCGCGTCGCTGATCAGCCCGTGTCCCGTCCGGGTTGTCAACGGCCGCGCGGTGGGCCATAGTGCGGCCGTGCAATTCGGCGCCGGCTTCTGGGGACCGTTCCCGCTCGGCCAGTACGTCGAGTACGCCGTCGCCGCCGAGCGCCTGGGCTTCGACGCGGTCTGGATCGGCGACACCCAGCTCCTGACACCCGATCTCTACTCGGCGATGGCTCTCTGCGCCAACGCCACCCGGCGCATCAGGATTGGAAGCGGCGTCACCAACACGGTGACGCGCGACCTGACCGTGACGGCGGGCGGCGTGCTGGCCTTGAACGAGTTCAGCGGTGGGCGGTGCCTGCTCGGCGTCGGCGTCGGCGGCTCAGCGGTGGGCACGGTCGGGCTGACGGCCGACGGCGCCGGCGAGTTTCGGCGCAAGCTCGCCCTCGTCAAGGCGCTCGTGGCGGGAGAGACGGTGACGCTGAACGGGGTGGAGATCCGGGGAAAGATCCGGGCGCCGCGCGTGCCCGTTTACGCCGCCAGCTCGAGTCCTCGGGTGCTCCAGGTCGCGGGCGAGCTGGCGGACGGCGTCATCCTGAACGTCGGCGTGGTGCCGGAGCTGGTGCGCGAAGCGCTCGACCACGTGGCCGAAGGCGCGCGCCGGGCGGGGCGCGACCCCACGACGCTCGACGTCGTGGTGATCGCGGGCTCGTCCATCATGCCCGACGGCGCGCAGGCCGTCGACGAGACGCGCTCGTGGGCGGCCACCACGCTCAGACGTGTCGGCACCTGGATGGCCGCCGGCGGCGGCGAGATGCGCACGCTGGGCGCGGCGATCCGCGCGCGCTATCGCTGGGACGAGCACATCACGCCAGGCGCCGCGCACGCGCGTCCGGTCCCGGACGAGATCGCCCGAAGCTTCGTCTTCGCCGGAACGGCCGCCGAGGTGGCGCAGACGGTCAGGCGGCTCGAGGCGTGCGGCGTGACCCACGTCCTGCCGCTCCTCATGGGATCCAACGTCGCGGGCACGCTCGAGGCCTGGAGCTGCGAGGTCATGCCTGCCTGGCGAACGCCGTCGATGGCGGGGAGATGAGCATGCAGGTCTACGCGTTCGATCTGATGCCCTGGCCGCACCTCGCGGAGGCGTCGTACTACCCGGACTCGAACCGGCTCTACGATCCGGCGCGCGGCCGGCAGGTGTACGACGAGCACTTCCGGCAGATGGAGCTCTACGAAGAGTGCGGTTACGACGCGATCTGCATCAACGAGCACCACGCGAAGCCCTACGGGCTCATGCCGTCGCCGAATCTGATCGCCGCGGTGCTCACCCAGCGGACGAAGCACATCAAGATCGGCATCTTCGGGAACTTGCCCGCGCTCCACGCGAACCCGCTCCGGCTCGCCGAGGAAGTCGCGATGCTCGACGTCATGTCCGGCGGGCGCATCATCTCGGGCTTCGTGCGCGGAGTGCCCCAGGAGTTCCTCGCCTACAGCGTTCCGCTCGCCGACGCCCGCGCCCGCATGACCGAGGCGTGGGACCTCGTGGTGAAGGCGTGGACGGAGCGGGAGCCCTTCGAGTGGCGCGGCAAATATTTCAACTACGACCGGGTCTCGATCTGGCCGCGCCCGCTCCAGCAGCCGCATCCGCCGATCCTCCTGCCCGCCGACAGCGACGAGGGGCTCGAGATCGCGGCCAGCCGCCGCGTCCCGACCGGGTCCGCCTACCGATCGGTCGGCCGGGCTCGCGCCGTCTTCGATCGCTATCGTGAGCTGGCCCGCAAACACGGCTGGACGCCCGGGCCCGAGCACTGCCACCTGGTGCGCCACGTGTACGTGGCCGAGACGAACGCGCGGGCTCGTGAGGAAGCCGAACCGCACCTCGACTACTTCTGGCAGAAGCTCCTGAGCTACCACCGCGGCTCCATGGCGCTCCTCGGGCAAACCCCGCCGCCGCGGCCGGCGCGGATCGAGAAGGCCGAGGACGTGCCGCTCTACGAGTTCGGCTTCGACCTGTGCCAGAAGGAAGGCATGTCGATCGTCGGCGATCCCGACTACGTCGTGCGCGAGATCCGCGCGCAGGCCCGCGAGCTGGGCGTCGGCGTCTTCGTCGGGCTCTTCCAGTTCGGCTCGCTGCCACACGCGCTGGCCGTGAAGAACATCCGGCTCTTCGGCGACAAGGTCCTGCCCGCGCTCAAGCGCGGCTGAGCGCCGTGACGTTCTGGGTCACGCAAGCCCTGAACGGGATCTCGTTCGGGATGCTGCTGTTCCTGCTCGCCGCCGGGCTCTCGCTGATCTACGGGCTCATGCGGATCCTCAATCTGGCCCACGGCTCCTACTACATCCTGGGCGGCTACGTCGGGCTCGCGGCGATCCGGGTCACCGGAAGCTTCGTGCTGGCCGCCCTGGCCGCCACGGTCACCGTCACGCTGGTCGGCGTCGTGATGGAGCGCTTCTTCCTCCGCCGCTTCCCGGACCAGGAGCTTCCGCAGGCGCTCCTGACCTTTGGATTCCTGCTGATCTTCGCCGATCTCTCGCTGTGGCTCTGGGGCGGCACGCCGCAGACGCTGCCCAAGCCCGAGATCTTCGAGCGATCGATCCGCATCGGCACCATCGTCTTCCCCAGCTACCGCCTCTTCGTCATCGGCGTCGGGCTCGTCATCGGGCTCGGTCTCTGGTGGCTCCAGGAGGGCACCCGGCTCGGCGCCATGATCCGCGCCGGCGTGGACGACGCCGAGATGGCGCGCGGCACGGGCGTCAACGTCGGCCTCCTGTCCACCGCCGTGTTCGCCCTCGGCGCCTGCCTGGCCGGTCTCGGCGGCATCATCGGCGGGCCCTTCGTCGGCGTCTATCCCGGCGCCGACTTCGAGGTCCTCGAGATGGCGCTGGTCGTCGTCATCATCGGCGGGCTCGGCAGTCTCAAGGGCGCGTTCGTCGGGGGCCTGGTGGTGGGGCTCCTCGACAACTTCGGCAAGGCGCTCTTTCCCGAGCTCGCCCTCTTCACGGTGTTCGCGCCGATGGCCATCATCCTCGCCATCCGGCCTACTGGGCTCTTCGGCGTCCGGTGAAGACACGCGTCGTCCTGTGGACGGTCGCGGCGCTCGCCATCCTCCTCGTGCTTCCGGCGGTCCTGTCCTCGTATCAGCTCAGCCTGCTCACCAAGATGCTCATCTTCGGCATCTTCGCCATGAGCCTCGACCTCCTCCTGGGCTACGCCGGACTCCCCTCCCTCGGCCACGCCGCGTATTTCGGAGTCGCCGCCTACACGGTCGGCCTGCTGGCGCTCCGGGTCGCCAACAACTTCTGGGTCGATTTTCCGGCGGGGCTCCTGATGGCGGCCTGCGTGAGCGCGCTCTTCGGCCTCTTCGCCCTCCGGACGCGCGGCAGCTACTTCCTCATGATCACGCTCGCCCTCGGTCAGGTCCTGTGGGGCATCGCCTTCGGATGGCGCTCGCTCACCGGCGGTGACGACGGCCTGCCGAGCGTGCCGCGGCCGCAGCTGCCGCTGCCGTGGGCACTCACGGAGGGCGTCCCCTTCTACTACTTCGTGCTGGCCTTCTTCGCCCTCGCGTCCGGCGTGCTCTGGGTGATCGTCAGCTCGCCCTTCGGGCGGGCCCTCGTCGGGATCCGGGAGAGCGAGCGCCGGATGGAAGTGCTCGGCTACGACGTGTGGCGGTACAAATACGTCGCCTTCATCCTGGCCGGCCTCTTCGCCGGGCTCGCCGGCAACCTCTTCGTCTACTTCAACGGCTTCGTGAGCCCGAGTTATCTCAACATCGTCTTCTCGGCGTCGGCCCTGCTCATGGTCATCCTCGGCGGCGCCGGCACCCTGGTCGGCCCGGCGCTCGGCGCCGCCGTGATCGTGTTCCTGGAAAATCTGATCAGCGCGTACATGGAGAGGTGGGTCCTGGTGCTCGGCGTCATCTACGTGCTCGTCACCCTCTTCGCACCGGGCGGGCTGGTTGGTCTCGTCCGGCAGCGTCTGGGCAGCTCCGGGACATGACGGCCCTCCAGGTCGAGCAGCTCTCCCACAGCTTCGGCGGCCTGCTGGCACTCAGCGACGTGAACCTCACGGTCGCGCCGGGTGAGCGTCTGGCCATCATCGGCCCCAACGGGGCTGGCAAGACCACGCTCTTCAACATCGTCACCGGAATCTTCCGGCCCTCGGCCGGACGGATTCGCCTCTTCGGTCGGGACGTGACCCGACTGCCGACGCACCGGCGCGCCCATCTCGGGCTGGCCCGCACCTTTCAGATCACGACGCTCTTCCCGCGGCTCACCGTGCTCGACAGCGTGCTCCTCGCCGTGCAGGGGCTCGACCCGGCACGCTTCACGCTCTATCGACCGCGCCGGACGTATGGCCACCTGCTCGAGCGCGCCGAGTCGCTGCTGGCCGACTGGGGTCTGGCCGACCGGTGCCACCAGGTGACCGGCCGGCTCTCGTACGGCGAGCAGCGTCAGGTCGAGCTGATCCTGGCCCTGGCGGGCGCGCCGAAGGTGCTCCTGCTCGACGAGCCGACGGCGGGCCTGTCGCCCGCCGAGACGGCGGCGGTGGCGGAGATGATCCGCCGGTTCTCCCGCGACACGACGATCCTCCTGATCGAGCACGACATGGACGTCGCCCTGGACCTCGTCGACCGTGTCGCCGTCCTGTTCCAGGGGCGCGTCCTGACCGAGGGCAACAAGGACGAGATCCGGCGCGATCCGGAGGTCGCCGCTATTTACCTCGGGACCGACGATGCTTGAGGTCGAGGACATCCACACCAGCTACGGCGAGAGCTACATCCTGCAGGGCGTCTCCTTGCGCGTGGCCCGGGGCCAGGTCGTGGCCGTCCTCGGCCGCAACGGCGTCGGGAAGACCACGCTCATCCGTTCCATCATCGGCTTCACGCCGCCGCGCCGCGGCCGGATATTACTGAACGGCGAGGACATCACGCGCCTGCCCGCGCACGAGATCGCACGCCGCGGCGTGGGGCTGGTCCCGCAGGGCCGGCGGATCTTCGCGTCGCTCGCCGTGGGCGAGCACCTCCAGATCGGCGAGCGCGTCGGGAACGGCTCCGGCTGGAGCTTCGACCGGGTGCTCGAGCTGTTCCCCCGACTGCGCGAGCGCTTGCGGAACCGCGGCAACAAGCTCTCCGGCGGCGAGCAGCAGATGCTCGCCTGCGGGCGGGCGCTGGTCGGCAATCCCGAGCTTCTCTTGATGGACGAGCCGTCCGAGGGGCTGGCGCCTCTCCTCGTGCGGGAGCTCGGGCGCATCCTGGCGCGGCTCAAGGCCGGCGGCGCTTCCATCCTCATCGTCGAGCAGAACCTCGCCTTCGCGCTCCGCGTCGCCGACCACGTCTACCTCATGAGCAAGGGCAAGATCGTCTTCGAGTCCCGCCCGGCCGAGCTCCTGCGCAACGAGGCGATCAAGTCGCGCTACCTGGGGGTGTGACGATGGACGCCGAGTGGGACGCCGGTGATCTCGGCTGTGGCGACCTCGTGCTGGAGCTCCGACTGCGTCTGGACGCGCTGGCGCCTGGGCGCATACTGAGGCTCATCGCCCGCGATTCGGGGGCGGCGGCCGACATCCCGGCATGGTGCCGGATGACCGGGCACACGCTGGTCGCGGAGCAGCATCCGGTATACCGAATCCGCCGAAAGGAGAATTGAGCCATGGCCAATCGATTCTGCGTCAACCTCACCCACGCGAAGGACAATCAGGACAAGGCGACGGTGGCCTTCGTGTTGGCCAACGCCGCGGTCGGCTCGGGCAAGGAGACGCTCGTGTTCCTGAGCGTCGAGGGCGTCCGCCTCGCTCAGAAAGGGTACGCGGACGACATCCGCGAGGAGGGGTTCACCCCGCTCCGCGAGCTGATGGAAAACTTCGCGAAGGCCGGCGGCTCGATCTACGTGTGCTCGCCGTGCTTCAAGAAGCGCAAGCTCGACGAGAACAACCTCGTGGCCGGCGCCGCGATCGTCGGCGGCGCGAAGCTCGTCGAGTTCCTGTCCGATGGGAGCCCCTGCCTCAGCTACTGAGCTGCCGCGTCAGCACCGATTGCCTCGGGAACCGAGTGCCACTACGATCCCTCAAGAAGCCCAGGTGAAGGGAGTCGTCGATGAGTGCCTTGCCTTCGAACGAAGCGCCGCTGGCCGAGCTCGACCGGGTGGTGCGCGAGACGCTGGCGTACTTCGACGGGCCGGGCCGGGCGACCAGCGCCCGCGTCGACCGGTGGCAGGCGCGGGACGTGCTCATGCACTTCGTCTACTTCCACGACGCGACCGCGTGGGGCATTCAGTCGGCGGCGCTCGGCGGTCCCCCCTGGCCCGTGCCGGCGGACTCCGATCAGGTGAACGAGGTGTGCCGTCGCCTGCGCGAGCACGAGAGCTTCGACGAGCTGCTGGCACAGGTCCGGCAGGCGCACGCGCGGCTGGTGCGAGCGGCGCGGAACGCGCCCGACCTCGACAAGCCCGCCTTTCGTCGGGCGAACGGCGAGGTCATGACCGGCCGGCAGCGCTTGGAGGCGCTGGCCCGCCACTGGGCCGAGCACGTCCGCGATCTCCAGGCGGCGGCCCGGTCCGGACCGTAGGCGCTCCTCCACGGCGACTCGACGCGATGCGAACGCTGAGCGCCGTCCTCTTCACGGCCCTCCTCGCCGCGGCGCCGGCGGCCGCCGACCACGGCGGCCCTCTGCGCAGCGCGCCGATGAGTCCCCTGACCGCCGCGCTCGTCTTCGCCGGGCTCGCGCTGCTCGTCGGCGCGATCGTGGTCGTCGTGATCAGGGTGCTGACGAAGGAGCGGTAGGCGCGCTCAGAGCTCGGCGACGTCGACCGCCTGGCCGCTGGCGGCGCTCTTCCACACGGACTCGGTGAACTCCATGTAGCGGACGCCGTCCTCGAAGGTCGTGCGCGAGACCTTCTCGCGACCGCGGATCGCGTTGACGAACTCCTCTTCCACGCGCCAGCCGATCCGTCGCTCGGCGGGGATCGGGATCTCGCGGAGCGATTTATCGCCGCGCCGCCCGCCCGAGAGGCGCTTGGCCTCCGCCTCGATGCGCACCGTCCCTTCGGACCCGAAGATCCACACCTCGCTCGGCGGCGCCAGCGCGGTCACCGTGCTGATGCGCAGATGCGCCACGGCTCCGCCGGCCAGCGTCGCGAGGATCTCGACGTGATCGGGCATCCGCACCTCTTGCCAGGCGCCGCCGGCGTCCTTGCGGCGGGGCACGGCGATCTTCGTCATCGCCGTGACCCGGCGGGCCGGGCCGAGCCACCGCATCAACGCCTCGTACCAGATACCCATGGTCATGACGTTGAGCCCGCTGAGGACGGCATCCTGGCGCCAGTGGAGCGGCTCTTCGGCGTCGACGAAGCGCCCCTGGCTGGCCTGGATCTCGACGGCGAGCACGTCACCCACGTAGCCCTCGGCCAGCAGCGCCTGGACCGCCGGGTCGATCTCGAGGGTGTTCGGCGCCGGCACGAGCTGCGCGACGAGATGCGCCGCCTCGCGCGCGGCATCGAGCATGCGCCGTCCTTCGGCGGCGTCGACGGCCATGCGGGCCTCGCAGAGCACGTGCTTGCCGTGCTCCAGGACGGCCCGCGTGATCTCGCAGTGCGTGTTGGGCCAGGTGCCGATGCAGACCGCGTCGATGTCGGGGGCCCGCACGAGCTCGCGCCAGTCTCCGTAGACCCGCGCGATGCCGAACTCGCGCGCGACGCGCTCGCCCGATTCCTTCGTCCGGTTCGCGACCGCCACCAGCTCGATCCCCGGTTGAGCCCGGAGCTTCGGAATGTGATGGCGGCGCGTGTTGGCGCCGGCGCCCACGAACCCCACGCGGATCGTTCGATCCGTCATGAGGCGGCATGGTAGCACCCCGGGCGATTGTTCGCCCTCGGGCGATCGTTCGCCCCCCCCGGCGATATTCCGGCCGCGACGTGCTAGGATCGGGGCACCATGGCCCACAGAGGAATGAAATTCGGAATCTTCCTGGCGCCGTTTCACCGCATCGGCGAGAACCCCACGCTGGCCCTCTCCCGCGACATGGAGCTCATCGAGTGGCTCGACTACCTCGGCTACGACGAGGTCTGGGTCGGCGAGCACCACTCGGCGGGATGGGAGCTGATCGCCTCGCCGGAGCTCTTCATCGCCGCCGCCGCCGAGCGCACCCGCCACATCATGCTCGGCTCGGGCGTGACGAGCCTGCCGTATCATCACCCGCTCCTGGTGGCGCAGCGCTTCGTCCAGCTCGACCACATGACGCGCGGCCGCTCGATGCTCGGTTGCGGCCCCGGAGCGCTGGTGTCCGACGCCTACATGCTGGGCATCGAGCCGGTGAACCAGCGCCCGCGTATGGACGAGGCTCTCGACGCCATCATGCTCCTCCTGCGCTGCGAGGAGCCGGTGACGATGAAGACCGACTGGTTCGAGTTGCGCGAGGCGCGCCTGCACCTGGCGCCCTACACCCAGCCGTGCTTCCCGATCGCGGTGGCGAGCGTCATGACCCCGGCGGGCGTGGTGGCCGCGGGCCGGCACGGTCTCGGCGTGCTCTCACTGGGCGCGGGCCTGCCCGGCGGACCCGAGGCGCTGGCCAACCAGTGGAAGCTTGCCGAGGAGACGGCCGCCAAGCACGGCAAGCGCATGGACCGCAAGGAGTGGCGACTCGTCGTCAACGTCCACGTGGCCGAGGACGACGAGGAGGCGTTGCGCCAGGTCAAGCGCGCCGAGCGACACGAGACGATCACCTACTTCGAGGAGACGCTCGGCCGGCCGCCGGGGCGCTCGGACGATCCTCTGACCGACGGCGTGAAGATGGGCACTACGCTCGTCGGCTCGGTAGACACGGTCGTGCGCGGCATCGAGCACCTGCAGCGGCTGAGCGACGGCGGCTTCGGCGGCCTGCTCTTCCGCGCCCACGAGTGGGCGTCGCGGGAGCAGACGCTCCGTTCCTACGAGCTCTTCGCGCGCTACGTCATGCCGCGGTTCCAGGGCTCGACCGACACGACGAGGGGGTCGAACGAGTGGGCGCGCGGGAACCGCAAGACGATCTTCAGCCCCAACGTGGAAGCCATCCGTCGCGCGTTCACGGATGCCGGGCGCGCGGTCCCGGCCGAGTTCCACCAGCGCACGTCCGGCGCGCGCGACCTGGACTCTCGGACCGAGTAGCCGTTATTCCGCCGAGAGGACCTTGCTGACGGTGTGCGCCTGCAACGCGGGCAACACCTTGCTCCCGAACCGGTGCACCTGCTCCAGGAACATCTCCTGCGGCATCGCGCCGCGGTTCATGTTCACCAGCACCGCGACGATCCGTTCGATCACCTCCCCCGCCGTTCCCCAGGGCAGGACCGCCGCCTCGCGCTCGACGTCCGCCATCGTCATGTCGCGATAGCGCTCGCGGGCGCCCGACACCGCGGGCAAATTCTCGGGGCCACGTACGCGCTGGCCTGGATGATTACAAGCCCAGGCCCTCCGCCCGGCCCCGACCTGCTATCATCCCAGGCAGTTGGGGAAAGGAGACCGCCATGTCCACGGACACCGCGTACACGCTCGACCAGTTCTTCGCCGACACGCGGGAGACCATCAAGACGAAGGGCGTTCCGTCGGGGCTCGCCGAGGTCCGCGACCACGTGGAGAAGCTGCTACGAAACCCGGAGCTCTTGAAGAAGCACCTGGGCGATCCGGTGCCGTACCGGGAGCGTACGACGATCGGCCACGACCCCGAGTCCGACGTCCACGTCCTCGTCCATGGCCGTGAGAAGGGTGGGAAGTCCGTCCCGCACGATCACGGTCCGTGCTGGGTCATCTACGGCAACTACAAGAATCCGACGCGGATGCGCCGGTGGCGCCGCCTCGACGACGGGAGCACCCCGGGCCATGCGGAGCTCGAGCTCCAGCGCGACTTCCTGAACGAGCCCGGCCACGCCGCGGTGTTCGCGGTCGGCGACATCCATTCGATCGAGTACGGCGACGACACGTTCTTCATCCGAGTCACCGGCGGTGACGTCGAGAGCCAGAAGACGCTCCGCTTCGACCTCGAGAAAAAGAGCGTTCAGGTCGCCGACCGCGCCCTCGGGCAGCGGTAGTGCGAGCCGAGGAGGTGCCTCCCCCGATCCTTCAGAGTCCCAAGGAGAACTGAGCATGCCGTACGACTTGGTGATCAAAAACGGCACGGTCATCGACGGATCCGGTCTGCCGCGGTATCGAGCCGACGTCGGCGTGCGGCACGGCCGCATCGTCACGATCGGTCGGATCCGCGAGCGCGCGCGCGAGGTGGTCGACGCCGACGGCCAGGTGGTCACACCGGGCTTCGTGGACGGCCACACGCACATGGACGCGCAGATCTTCTGGGATCCGCTCGGCACCTCGTCGTGCTGGCACGGCATCACCTCGGTCGTGATGGGCAACTGCGGCTTCACGCTCGCCCCCTGCGCCAAGGAGAACAAGCACCTCGTCGTCCGCAACCTCCAGCGCGCCGAGGACATCCCGCCCGCCGCCATGGAGGCCGGCATCGAGTGGCGCTGGACCACCTTCCCCGAGTTCCTCGACTGCCTCGACTCCCTGCCGAAGGGCATCAACTACGGGGGCTACATCGGCCACTCGGCGGTACGCACCTACGTGATGGGCGAGCGGGCGTTCGAGAAGCCGGCGAGCGAGGACGATCTCAAGGCGATGGAGCGCGAGGTGCGCGACGCCATCCGCGCCGGCGCGATCGGGTTCACGACCTCACGGTCACCGGCCCACGAAACTCCCGAGGGGCGTCACGTCGCCAGCCGCCTGGCGACGTGGGACGAAGTACGCCGGCTGGTCGGCGTCATGGGCGAGCTGAACGCCGGCCTCTTCGAGATCGCGGGCGAGGGCGTGGACCGTGCCCCGGACGACCCGGGTCTGCGCGACTACCACACGCGGCTGCGCGACCTCGCCGTCGACACCGGGCGCCCGGTGACGTTCGGGGTCTTCAGCCGTCGTGGGGTGCCGGACGTCTGGCGGAAGTACCTCGCGCTTCTCGACGAGACCGCCGCCGCCGGCGGGCGCATGTTCGCCCAGGTGCACAGCCGCTCGCTGAGCGCGTTGCTCTCGTTCAAGACCCAGATGCCCTTCGACCGGCTCCCGGTGTGGAAGGAGCTGCGCGCGCTCCCGCTCGCCGAGCAGCGGCGGCGGCTCCACGACCCCGAGGTGCGCCGCCGGCTCGTCGAGGCCTCGGGCGAGCGCGACGACCGACGCACCGTCGGGACGGAGGCTCGGCCGGCCGACTACGACTGGCTCCTCGTCTTTGACACCGTGGAAGGGCCGCATCGGACGGTGGCCGAGGTCGCGCGCGAGCGCGGCCAGCATCCAGCCGAGACGATGATCGACCTGGCGCTCGCGAAAGATCTCGACCTCTTCTTTCTCCAGCCGGTCGCCAACGAGGACCAGGACTACGCGCTCGAGCTGATGCGCCACCCGCGCGCCGTCGTCACGTTTTCCGATTCGGGCGCGCACGTCTCACAACTGATGGACTCGTCGCTCCAGACGCACCTGCTCTACCACTGGGTGCGCCGCAAGCAGGCGTTCACCCTCGAGCAGGCGGTGCGGATGCTGACGCTGGTGCCGGCCACGCTCTGGGGCTTCGCCGACCGCGGGCTCGTCCGCGAAGGGATGGCGGCCGACCTCGTCGTGTTCGATCCCGACACCATTGCCGCGGAGATGCCGGAGGTGGTGGACGACCTTCCCTCCGGAGCGCGTCGCCTCGTGCAGCGGACTCGAGGCATCGCCGCGACGGTCGTCAACGGCGAGGTCCTGCTGCGCGACGGCAAGCACACCGGCGCGCTTCCCGGGCAGCTGCTCCGCGGCCCGCTCGCGCGGAGGGCGTGAGCCCACCGCCCGGAGCCGCCGCGCGACGCCCGATGGTCATCGTCGACGCGCAGGTCCACATCTGGGGCGCCGACACTCCCGACCGCCCGTGGCCGCCGGGCGGAGCCCAGCGGGCACAGAAGCCTCACCCCGTCACCAAGGACCTGGTCCTCGCCGGCATGAAAGAGGCCGGGGTCGACCGCGTCGTCATCGTGCCGCCGTCGTGGGAAGGCGAGCGCAACGATCTGGCGCTCGAAGCGGCACGGCTCCACCCCGACCGGTTCGCCGTCATGGGGCGGCTCGCGCTCGAGAAGCCGGAGAGCTGGGCGCTCGTCGATGGATGGAGGCGCCGGCCCGGCATGCTCGGCATGCGTTTCACCTTCAACACCGAGCAGCACCGGCCGTGGCTGACCGACGGCACCGCCGACTGGCTCTGGGCGGCCGCCGAGCGCGTGGGCATCCCCGTGATGATGTCCGTGTCCGGCCTGCTCCCGGCGGTGGACCGGATCGCCGAGCGCCATCCCATTCTGAAGCTCGTGATCGATCACCTGGGCATCCGCAGCGGTGCGAAGGAGCCCGAGGCCTTCGCCGGCCTGCCGGAGCTTTGCGCGCTCGCGCGACGTGCGAACGTCGCCGTCAAGGCCTCCGCGCTGCCCTGCTATTCGACCCAAGCGTATCCGTTCCCCGGGCTCCACCCGCACATTCGCCGCGTGTACGACGCGTTCGGCCCGCGCCGGATGTTCTGGGGCACCGACTGGACGCGGCTCACCTGCCCGTGGCGTCAGGCCGTGACGCTCTTCACCGAGGAGCTGCCGTGGCTCTCGTCGGAGGACAAGGAGTGGATCATGGGTCGGGCGATCTGCGAGTGGCTGGCTTGGCCGATGCCCGGGACGAGCCCGACCGCCTGATCGAGCGAGGAGCGGACGAGCCCCTCAGGCTCGGTTCGCGACCGGGAGCGCCGGAGCGTCGAAGACGGGGTTCTCCGTCCGATCGACCAGCGACTCGGCACCGTCGGTGGGGAGCATCTCCGCGTAGTTCTGCGCGCCGTCGATATCGCCTTCCCACACCTCTCGGGGCAACTCGTAGAGCACTTCGATGCCGTGACCGTCGGGATCCGCGATGTACACGCTGTGCGTCATCCCGTGGTTGACGCGCCGGAGGAACGGCACGCCCTTGCTCTGGAGAAAGGCGAGCTGCCTCAGCCAGGACTCCCGGTCGGGCCACGCGATCGCCACGTGGTTCAGTCCGACCCGGCCTGGCATCAGGCTCCATTGCTCGGGAGCGTGGTCGCCATTGGTCTGTGAGACCTCGGCCAGCGCCAGATCGTGGTGGGTCACGTCGCCGTGCGCGTCGAGCCCGCTGTAGAACCGCATCTTCGGCCGCTGCCGCCCCGGTATCGGCTTGAGCTCCGCGACGCAGCGAAAACCGATGATCTCGGTCCAGAACCGATGCGACGCCTCGAGGTTCCGCACATTGAGGACCATGTGATTGATGCCGCGCGGCGGTAGGGCCTGCGGCGGGGGAGCTTGCGCAGCATCGTTGGCCATGGCGCCCTCCATGATCGGTGAGCTCCGGTCGACGGTCTGTCGCCCGGTACGGCATGGGCATTGTACGGCACCGGACACCGGAATGCACCAGGCCGGGCGGAGGTCACGCGCGGCGAGGTCCCCGTCGACCCGGCGGTCGCGCCCGCTCAGGGCTCGCGGGTCGGACGGAACAGTCGCTTGTAGACGTCGAGCCGCTCCAGGGTCTCCGCGTCGAGCTGCCCGGTCACCGCGAGCTTCTCGTCCAGCTGGTACCTCTCCACGGCCGCTCGCGTCTTCTGGCCGAACATTCCATCGATCGGGCCCGGGTGATAGCCCAGGTCCTGAAGCGCCCGCTGAGCCTCGAGCACGAAAGGCGGCCTCTGGTCTGGTGGGTGCCCCGGACCGTGCCGGTCGCTGTCATCCGACACGACGATCGCCCCCGAACTCCGGATCAGATCCAATCCCATGGAGTCGCTCCTCTCCGTTCCGTGAGTCGCGCTTGTTCGAATAGAGGATCGCCGCACGGTCACGATCGCCGCCACGTCAACAGAGCTCGAACGGACCACTCATCCGAATCACAGCGACGCCGAGCAGCATCGCCGCGCAATGGCGGCAGTAAGCGACCGATTCCAGCGTGATGGCGCAGGCCGAGCAGCAGGCTTCTGCGCACGTCAAGCAGCCGAAGCGAGGACCGCCAGCATCGTCGACACCGCACCGACAGCGCCCGACGTGCATCGTGTCCTCTCTTCCGTTGCGCGGTGCCAGGCCGATCATCGAGCCATGGTCGGCACGACGCCGATCCGGGACTCGATTTGTACGTCGGGCCGCAGGTGCGCCGCCTCGCGCTCGATCACACCGAGTGCCACCCGGCGGAGATCGTCGGACGGGACCTGGCCGGCCACCTCGACAGTGACGGGCGAGCCTTTCCACAGAGGAACGTGGGCCGTCGGCGTGATCGGCAGACTGAACAATCTGGGATCGCGCAGGACGGCATCGGAGATCTGCGCCTGCACGACGACGGCTTCGCCGTCTCGCTTGCGCTTGAGATCCAACATCGTCACGAGCGCTCCGAGGATCAACAGCATGACCACCGCCGCGCCCACGACTGCGAAAACCGTCATCCCTCCCAATGGAGTCGCGTCGCTCGATGGCGACGCGCCGGATGCCGGGGGCCCGACGAGCACTTGGGCCCAGCCACGCCTCACGGGCCACGTCGCGAGCGCTGTGGTGATGAGGACCGCGCGCACTGCTTCGAGTGTTTTCATGGGCGTCGCCTCCCGGCCGCGGAGGAGCGAAGTCCGTGCCAGGTCCGCACTTCCGATCTGTCGAGGGGTTACGCGCCCACGATCGCCGAGGAGAGGCGTTCAGCGACCGCCGGCGGGCAACTTCTACAGGGCAGAGGCGTAAGTTCTACACGCCAGTTCTACACGGCGGCGGCGAGCGCTCCGGGCGGCGGCGCGCTCGAGCCATCGGCGGGGCCTCAGACGGCGGCCCGGCGACGCATCGATCGACGCACGCGGTTCTCGTCCGATGACGCTGGCTTTTCCAGCACTACGCTCAGTGGCCTGCGTGGCGCGTCCGTCGCACGCGGGCCACACGCAGCTGAAATCGCTCGGCGTGCCGACCGTCCGATGACCTGTGGCATCTCGCTTGCTCGGATCGCCATACGTGTACGTCGGGAACAGAAGTCCTGGCAAAAGGCCAGGCGCCAAACACAGCACGAAGGAGGAGTTCACATGATCCGATTTCTGGCAGTCCTGATCGCGGTCCTGTTGACGGCATCACTCGGCGTCTCCGGCGCGACGGCTCAGATGAGGACCGATCCGACGACGCCGATGGGCCGGACGCCCGACAAGATGGGTCAAAAGGTCGAGGGCACGATCAAGGCCGTGCAAGGCAACATGGTCACGCTCGAGGACGGGACCCAGATCTCCATCCCGACCTCCGTGAGAGTGTCCAAGGAACAGTTGAGGCCGGGCGTGCAGATCAGCGCCGAATACGAAGAGCGAAGCGGTCAGAAGGTCGCCACCTCCGTGCAGATCAAAGGATAGGGACCATCCCCAGGAGGATCAGAGAATGAAAGGACTTCTTTCCGGGCTCTGTGCGCTGGCACTCCTCACGGGTCTCGCGGCGGGCTGCACCGATTCGAACCGGGACGGACGGCTCGGCAACAGGCCGGGCAGCGATCGGGCGC
>DASPZZ010000166.1:0-12463 GCA_035635995.1 Binatia bacterium
AGGAGGATCTTGGCGTAGTTCGCGAGACCGATGAAGCGCGGCCGCGTCAGGCTGGAGGCGAACCACTCTTGCAGGCTCATCCAGCCTGTGTAGGCGATCGGATAGACGATGATCACGACGACGAGCGCCACGGCCGGCGCCAGGAAGAGCCACTGCGCGTGACGGTGCAGTAGTTGCCGCGACGGGCCCGACCACCGACTGGGGGGCCGCGACGGGCCCCCCAGACTCCCCGAACGCTCGGCACGCCCCGGCAAGGCCGTGGCGCGCCTCGGTAACCGCACGCGCGCGCTAGCCCGGATTATTCATGAACGACACCCCGCCGAACGGGCGGGTGGCGTACCTTCGCACTTCGAAGAAGTGCGAGGAGGTCGAACGGGTGATGGAGCCCCGCCGGCCGGGGCCGCACCCGGCGCCACCCGCCCGCCGATCGCGTCGATCGTTCATGAATAATCCGCGCTAGCCCTCGGTCCGGTTCAGGAGGTCCTGAAAGTCCTTCTGCGCCTGCGCCAGAACCTGAGCGGCCGGCGCCCCTTCGATCCCTTTCTGGATGGCGACGCCGATGATGTCCCGATACTCGGTGACGCCGACGATCTCCGGTAGTCCCTGGCGACCGATCTTGAGCGAGGCCTGATAGGCCTGATACCAGTCGGCCGGCATCTTCGGCTTGGCTTTCACCTCCGGGCTGTCCCAGGTCGAGGTTCGACCCACGCCGACCCCGGCCATGAGCTCGCGCACCGCGTTCGTCTTGTTCGTGGCCCACTGGGCGAAGAGGTAGGCGGCTTCTTTATTGCCGCTCTGCGAGGAGACGGCCATGCCCGTGATGTAGATCGGCGAAAAATGTCCGCCGGGGCCGGAGGGCAGGACCGCGTAGCCGACCTTGCCGACCACCTTGGATTTGCCGACGTCCTCGAACTGGCTCGCGAAGTTCACGCCGTCCATGTAGATGGCCACCTGCCCCTGCATGAAGGACGCGGAGCACTCGTACCAGTTGAAATTGACCACGCCGGGCGGTCCGTAGTGCCGGAGCAGCCGCGTGTAAAGCTCGAGCGCGGCGACCTGCTCCTTGCTGTCGAGGGCCGCCTTGCCGTCCTTCAAGTACGTGCCGCCCATCGGGAACAGGATGCTCGGGTACTGCGTGGCGTTCGCGTTCTTGAGCCCGCGCAGCACGATGCCGTAGGTGCCGGGCGGGGCGTGGAGCTTCTGCGCGAGCGGCTCGAGGTCGGCGAGCGTCTTGGCCGGGGTCAGCCCCTTCGAGCCGAAGAGATCCTTCCGGTAGAAGAACACGTTGGCGTCGACGAACGCCGCGAGGGCGGAGATGCTCCCGTCGGGCTGGGTCACTCCGGCCCGGGCGCCCGGGGTGAAGTCGTTCCAGTCGAACTCGGGGCTGGTCAGCGTCGCGTCGGCGAGGAACTTGTTCAGCGGATGGTACCAGCCCGCCTTCCAGAAGCGCTTCTTCTCGACGTGGAGCGAGGTGAAGAAGGCGTCGATCCCGCCCGAGTTCGCGGTCATCTCGACGGTCATCTTCTGCCGCGCCTGGATCTCCGGCAGCGTCTCCCACTTGACCTTCATCCCCGACAGCGACTCGAACTCGGCGATGTGCTTCTCGAGCACGTCGATGAACGGGTGCTTGGTCAGGAGCAGGAAGAGCTCCTTGCCCTGAAACCGCTTCCAGTTGAAGCTCTGCGCCCGCGCCGGAGTCGAGACGAACGGCCCGGCGGCGGCGCCGGCGGCCGCCGTCTGCAAGAAGGCGCGACGGGTGAATCGGCGAGCGGTCATCGTGACAGCCTCCTGGAGCCTTTCGGCTCGACACTGCATGCGAGGGATTCTAGCACCCGCGGTGCGCCCCGATCGCCAGTGTGCTACGCTTCGCGCGCGCGCCGGGCGACCGGCCACACCACAAAGCGAGGTGCGACAGTGCGACCGAACCGGATCAAGCAGATGTGGCGCGACGGGAAGTTCGTCACGCTCGGCTGGCTCTCGGTATCCCATGGGTTCACCGCCGAAGTGATGGCGCGCCAGGGCTTCGACGCCCTCTGCGTGGACATGCAGCACGGGACGACCGACATGAACGACGTCTGGCCGATGCTGCAGGCGATCTCCCAGACCGACACGGTGCCGGTCGTGCGCGTGCCGTGGAACGACCCGCCGACCATCATGAAGGTGCTCGACTTCGGCGCGTACGCCATCATCGTGCCGCTGATCAACACCGCCGAGGACGCGGCGAAGGCGGTGGCCGCGTGCCGCTATCCGCCGGTGGGCATGCGCTCGTCCGGGCCGGTGCGCGCCGTGCACTACGGGGGCGCCGACTATGTCGCCCACGCGAACGACGAGATCGTGGTGATGGCGATGATCGAGACGAAGGAAGGTCTCGCCAACCTGGACAAGATCTGCGCCACCAGGGGCCTCGACGCCGTATACATCGGCCCCGCCGATCTGTCGTTCGCGCTCGGGATGGCCCCGCGGGGCGACAATCCGGACCCGCTGCACATCGCCACGTGCGACAAGATTCGCGACGCGGCGCACAAGCACGGCATCAAGGCGGTCATGCACTGCGCGAGCGCGACGTTCGCCGCCGGGGCGGTCAAGCGCGGCTTCGACATGATCATGCTCACGTCGGATCTGGCGTCGATGATCGCCGGCGCCCGTCGCCAGCTCGATGATCTGAAGGCCGCGACCGCGTGATCGAGGCGGTGGTCCCCCTCCGCCCGACCGTGCTCGAGATCGATGTGGATGCCGCCGCTCACAACGTGCGCGCGGTCCGCCAGCTCGTCGGTCCCGAGCGCAGGGTGTTCGCGGTCGTCAAGGCGGACGGGTACGGGTTCGGGGCCGCCGAGATGGGGGCCGTGTTCGCCCGGAACGGCGCCGACTGGCTGGCCGTGGCCGATCTGTCCGAGGGGATCCGGATGCGCCGGCGTGGAATCACCACGCCGATCCTCGTCTATCCGAATTCTCTGCCCGAGGCCGCCGCCGATGCGCTCGCCCACGGCCTCGTTCCCACCCTCGTCGATCTCGACGCCGCCCGGGCGTACTCGCAGGCGGCGGCCGGCCCGTGCGAGGTGTTCGTCAAGGTCGACGTGGGGCTCGAGCGCCTCGGCGTGCCGGCCGAGCAGGCGGTCAAGACGATCCTCGCGATGCTGGAGCTCCGCCACCTCCGCCTCGGCGGACTGTGCGCCCATCCCCATGCCGAGGTCGGCGGCGATCCGTCGTACGCCGACTGGCAGCTCGGCCGGTTCACCGGGGTCGTCGACGAGCTGGAGGCGCGAGGCGTGCGCGTGCCCGTGAGGCTCCTGGCCGCGACCCCGTTCGTCCTGCGCTTCCCGCACACGTACCTGAACGCCGTCGATCCCGGGCGGATGCTCTACGGCATCACCTTTCCCGGTGAGACGCCGCCCGTGCCGCTCCGGCCGACGTTCCGCGCCCTCACCACGCGCGTCATCGCGCTCAAGGAGCTGGCGCCGCGCGAGCGCTTCGCCGAGCAGGCGCCCTTCCCGGTGACGGCGCCGATGCGACTCGGCGTGGTGCCGATGGGCTCGGCCGACGGCCTGCGCTGGCTGCACGCCGGCCGCGTGCTCGTGCGCGGCCGGGCCGCCCCCATCATCGGCGCGCCGTCGCTCGAGCACGCGCGGATCGACCTGACGGGTGTACCCGACGCCTGTGTCGGGGACGAGGTCGTGATCATCGGCCGCCAGGGCGATCTCACGACGGTTGGACCGCGAGTCGCCCGCGTCTACGTCTCCGCTTCACCGCGAGGGTAACCATGCGCTACCGTGCGTTCGGCCGGACCGGATTGAAGGTGTCCGTGGTCGGCTTCGGGTGCTGGCCCATGGCCGGCGACCGTTACGGCGCGATCGAGGACGACGAGGCGGTCAAGGCCATCCACCGCGCCCTGGATCGGGGCGTGAACTGCGTGGACACCGCGCCGGCCTACGGCGCCGGCCACTCGGAGGAAGTCGTCGCGCGCGCCCTCGCGAAGCGCCGTCGCGACGTCATCCTCGTCACGAAGTGCGGAGTGAAGGCCCCGCCGCCGGGTCAGCTCGGGCCGCTGCGCGACTCGAGCCGCGCCAACATTCTCGGCGAGGTCGACGCGAGCCTGAAACGGCTGCGGACGGACTGGGTGGACGTCCTTCTGGTCCACTGGCCGGACGCCGGCACACCGTTCGAGGTGAGCATGCGCGCGCTCGAGGAGGTCGTGACCTCCGGGCGCGCCCGCTTCGTCGGGGTGTCGAACTTCACCTCGGCCATGATCGCCGACTGCATGCGCACCCGGCGCATCGACGTCTCGCAGGTGGGCTATCACATGTTCGACCGGCGCCAGGAGCAGGAGACGTTCCCGTCCTGCCTCACCAACGGCATCGGCGTCATGGGCTACGGCTCGCTCGGTCACGGGCTCCTCACCGGCGCCTTCACGACCGCCACGACGTTCGGGGACCCGTCCCGCGACTGGCGCGGAGGCGGCGTGGCGTTCGGCCAGCCCATCTTCCGCGGCGACAATCTCAAGACGAACGTCGGCGTGGTCGAGCGGCTTCGCCGCGAAGTCGCCGAGCCGCGCGGCGTGCCCCTGAGTCAGATCGCTCTGGCCTGGGTGCTCGGCAATCCCGCGATCAGCACCGCGCTGGTGGGCGCCCGCACGCCCGCGGAGGTGGACGCCAACGACGCCGGCGCCGAGCTCGATCTCACGCCCGGCGAGCGGGCGACGATCGAGACGATCCTCGCCGGCGCGGCGGGCCGCGTGCGGGAGTTCACCCCGCTGCGCCCGGCCATGGAGCCGTGGGGCGTGGAGATTCCCGCGGGCCGGCCGTTCCCGCCCTAGGAGTTCATTGCGCCAGCGCTCCGCCGTCGATGACCAGCTCGCTGCCGGTCATGTACGCCGAGTCGTCTGACGCCAGATAGAGCACCACGCTCACGATCTCGGCCACCGTGCCCATTCGCCCCAGCGGGACCCGTTCCAGCCGTCGCCGGAGGACCTCCGGGTCGGGCATGGCGCTGTGAAGCATCTCGGTATCGACGGGGCCCGGATGCACGGAGTTGCATCGGATCCTGTCCTTGGCGTGCTGGCTCGCGGTCACCTTCGTGAAGATCCGGATGGCGCCCTTGCTCGCGGCGTAGGCGGGCTCCTGGTGCAGCGACTGCCCGATGCCCGCCACCGACGAGATGTTCACGATCGAGCCGCCGCCCGCCTGGCGCATGGCCGGAATGGCGTACTTCGTGCCCAGGAAGACGCCCTTGGCGTTCACGGCCATCACGCGATCCCACTCGGCGGCGGTGCGGTCCTCGATCGCGACCCGCGGGATGACGATTGCGGCGTTGTTGATCAGGATGTCGAGCCGGCCATGGCGGCCGGTTGCCAGCTTGACGGCGTTCTGCCAGTCCGCCTCGTTCGTGACGTCCAGATGCACGTACGCGGCTTCGCCCCCGCCGGCACGGATGGCGGTTTCGACCTTCTTGCCCTCGGCGTCGAGGATGTCGCCGAAGACGACCTTCGCGCCTTCCCTGGCAAACGTCTCCGCCTCCGCCGCGCCCTGCCCCCGCGCCCCGCCGCTGATGAGCGCGACCTTCCCGTCCAGCTTGCCCATATCTGTCTCCCTGTTCGGCCGCCCCTCAGCGCGCGGGCGCGGGGTGTGTGGCGACCCAGTGCTTGGCGATGTCGATGCGGCGTGTGATCCACACGCCCCGGTGCCCGTCGATATAGTCCAGCGCGCGCTCGAGACCCGCGGCGCGCGACGGATGCCCGATGAGCCGCATATGCAACCCGAGCGATATCATCTTGGGCTGCGTCTTGCCCTCGCGGTAGAGCACGTCGAAGCCGTCCTTCACGAAGGTGAAATAGTCGTTGGCGGTGAAGAAGCCGCCGCTGCCGAACTTCGAATCGTTCGCCGTGAGGCTGTACGGCACGACCAGATGCGGACGCTCGTTCACGCGCACCCAGTAGGGCAGCTCGTCGTTGTAGGCGTCCGAGTCGTAGAGAAAGCCGCCCTCCTCGACCAGGAGGCGCCGCGTGTTCACGCTGGGCCCGTAGCGGCAGTACCAGCCCATCGGCCGCTCGCCGACCGTCTTCTTCAGCGACTCGACGGCCATCCGGATATGCGTGCGCTCCTCGGCTTCGGGGAGCTCGTAGTGCTTGACCCACCGCCACCCGTGCGAGCAGACGTCGAACCCGGCCTCGCGGATGGCGGCGGCGACCGCCGGGTTGCGCTCGAGCGCCAGGGCGCAGCCGAAGACGGTCAGCGGCAGCCCGCGCTCCTTGAACAGGCGCAGGACGCGCCAGAAGCCCACGCGGCTACCGTACTCGAACAGGCCCTCGGCGGCGAGGTCGCGGCCCTTGACGCCGTAGTTGGTGGACCCGGACTCGGTCAGGGTGGCCTCGGAGAAGCCGTCGTCGTGGGCGTTGTACTCGGAGCCTTCTTCGTAGTTGATCACGAAGTTCACGGCGATCCGCGCCTCGCCCGGCCAGCGCGGGTGGGGAGGATTGCCGCCGTAGCCGACCATGTCGCGCGGATAGGGGGTAGACATTGGCGAGATTCTAGAACATCTTCACGTCGAGGAGGACATGCCGATGGTCCCCGCCCTGATTCTCTCGTCCGATTCGCACGTCTTCGAGCCGCCCGATCTGTGGACGACGCGGATCGACGCGCGATTCCGCGATCGGGCGCCCCGGATGCAGCGGATCGGCGGGGCCGACCAGCTCGTGGTCGAGGCGGATCAGGTCATCTCGGGTATCGGGCTCATCTCGAACGCCGGTGCCAGGTTCGAGGCCCCCGAGACGATCTCCGGTCAGGGGCGCTTCGAAGACGTGCCGCGGGGAGGGTACGACCCCGGTCAGCACCTGCGTGACATGGAGCTCGACGGGGTCGCGGGCGAGGTCCTGTACCCATCCCAGGGCCTCTTTTACTTCCGAGTGACCGATACGCCGCTGATGTCCGCCATCTTTCGCGCGTACAACGACTGGCTCGCCGACTTCTGCAGCACGGACCGGTCGCGGCTCAAGGGCATCGCGATGATCAACCTGGACGATGTCCAGGACGGCATCGAGGAGCTGGAGCGCGCCGCGCGCATGGGCCTGGCCGGCGCGATGATCACGGAGTATCCGCTCGAGCACCGGCGCTACGACCAGCCCGAATACGAGCCGTTCTGGGCTGCCGCCGCGGCGCTCGACATGCCGCTGAGCCTGCACACGGCCACGCGACGCCAGGGCAAGATCCGCGGCGCCGGCGAGCAAACCCTCCGGGACGCCAGCAGCCGGGCGACGAAGGCGTTCTATCCGGCGCTCTCCCTGTGCGACCTGATCTTCTCGGGCGTCTTCGAGCGTCACCCCGGCCTCACGCTGGCGATCGTGGAGTTCGAGCTCGCGTGGGCGCCGCACGTGCTCTCCACCATGGACTACACGTATCGCGAGCGCCACGGCGAGGCGATCTACCGGTTCAAGGACGGCATGCGTCCGAGCGACTTCTTCCGTCGTAATGTCGTGCTCAGCTTCCAGGAGGATGCCATCGGCATCCGCCTTCGGGACGCGATCGGTGTCGACAACATGATGTGGGGCTCGGACTATCCCCACAGCGAATCCACGTTTCCCCAGTCGCGGAAGATCCTGGCGGAGATCCTGGCCGGGGTGCCGGAAGACGAACAAGCCAAGATCGTCGGCGACAATACGGCGCGGGTGTACCGCTTCGACGTGAAGCGGCTGGCGGCCCATGCTTGAGGAGCCGACCTCTCTGCGGATCGACGACCCCGGCGTGCGCTCGCTGTTCACCGAGGCCGCGCGTTTTCAGTCGTGGCTCGACGTGGAAGCGGCCCTGGCCCTGGCGCAGGCCGAGCTCGGCATCATTCCGGACGGCGCCGCCCGCGAGATCGTCCGTAAGGCGCACCTGAAGTACCTGGACCTCGCGGCCGTGCGCGCGGGCCTGGAGAAGACCGGCCATCCCATCGTGCCGCTCGTCTGGGCGCTGGATCGCGCCTGCGAGGGCGACGCCGGTGGGTACGTGCACTGGGGCGCCACCACCCAGAACATCACGCAGACCGGCCTCCTCCTCCAGGTGCGCCGCGCCCACGAGATCTTTCTGCGCCAGCTCGGGGCGCTCCTCACCACGCTCGCCGACCTGGCGGAGCGAACCAAGGACGATCTGCTCCCGGGTCGCACGCACGGCCAGCACGCGGTGCCCGCCACGTTCGGCTTCAAGGTGGCGGTGTGGATCGACGAGCTCTGCCGTCATGTTGAGCGCCTGCGCGGTTGTGAGGGCCGCGTGTTCGTGGCCATGCTGGGCGGCGGCGCCGGGACGCTCGCCTCGCTGGGCGAGCTCGGGCTCGCCACCCAGGAGAAGATGGCGGCGCGCCTCGGGATGCGCGCGATGAGCATGCCGGCGCGCACCATCGGCGACCACCAGGCCGAGTACGTCTCGCTGCTCGGCATGCTCGCCGCCACGTGCGGCAAGATCGGGCGCGAGATCTACACCCTGATGAAGCAGGAATTCGGCGAGGTCGAGGAGCCGGTGCCGCCCGGCACGGTGGGCAGCAGCACCATGCCGCAGAAGCGCAATCCGAAGCTATCGCAGGACATCATCGCCGCGGCGGCCCAGATCCGCGCCCTGGTGCCGCTGGCCCTGGACGCGATGCACACCGAGCACGAGGCCGACCGCACAACCAGCATCATGATGAGCCGCGCGCTCACCCAGAGCTGCGAGCTCACCGGCGACATGCTGCAGCGGCTGGTGGTGCTGTTCGGTGGCCTGCAGGTGTTTCCGGCGCGCATGCGCGAGAACCTCGACCTCTCCGGCGGCTTGATCATGGCCGAGGCGCTCATGCTCGAGCTGGGCAAGCAGATCGGCCGGCAGCGGGCCCACGACGCGGTGTACGACGCGGCGCAGGCCTCGGTGACTCAGAGACGACCATTCCGCGAGATGCTGGCCGAGGATCCTCACGTGAGCGCTCGTCTCACGACGCCGCAGGTCGATGCCCTGCTCGACCCCGCCCACTACACGGGCCTCTGCCGGCAGTTCGCCGAGCGCGGAGCCGCGACGGCGCGCAACGTCGCCGCGACCATCGACCCAACCGCTTCCTCGAAGAGCGAGGCCGTATCCAAAAGCAGACATCCCTAGTGCGGGAGGCCCAGGAGCATCTGGGCGTTGTGGTGCAGGATCTTGTCGACGTCCTCGGTCGGCAGGCTCGACTCGCGGAGGTAGTGGAAGTTCTGCCGGTAGGTCTCGAACGCGAGCAAGACCGGGTAGTCGCTCCCCGCCACGAGGTGGTCGGCGCCGAACGCCTCCCATGCGCAAAGCAGCGCCGCCTGCGAGCCGTGGCCGACGATGTCGTAATGGAAGCGGCGGGCGGTCACGCTCGGGCGCTCCGGCAGATTCGGGTGCTGGCGCGGGGCCTGATTGTCGAGGCGCTGGAGCAGCATCGGGATGATGCCGCCCAGGTGCGGCACGACGTACTTGATGTTCGGGTAGCGCTCCGGCACGCGCCGCGCGATCAGGTGCAGGACGATCGCGCTGTCCTCGAGCGAGGCGCCGACGGAGACCGTGAAGCCGTAATCGTTGATCATGGGCGAGCAGATACCATTCTGGATCGGATGGTAGTTCAGCACGGTCCCGCGCCGGTTCATCTCCGCGTAGAGCGGCTCGAACTCGGATTCGGCGGTGGAGCGATCGAAGCAGGAGCAGGTCATCGACACGCCGAGCATGCCGAGCCGATCCAGCCCGCGCTCCATCTCGCGCAGCGAGGCGTCGATGTGGGGCAGCGGCAGCGAGACGACGGCGGAGAACCGGCCCGGGTACTTCGTGGCGAGCTCGGCGTAGCTGTCGTTGATGAGCCGCGCCGCCGCGACGGCATCGGCTTCTTTCTCGGCATACGGTGGGCTCGCGGCCGGCGAGAGGACCTGCATCTGCACCTCGGCCTCGTCCATCTGCTTGAGGCGGGTCGGGATGCCGGACGCGTCGTCGTTTCGCATCGGTCGCGCCGTGCTCGGTCGCGCGGCCTCCGGCAGGCTGCGTCCGCCGATGCGCAGAAGCATGTCGTTGTACTCCTTGGGGAAGTAGTGCGCGTGAATGTCGACGATCATCTGAGACTCCTCCGGGTCAGACTGCGGTGTAACCGCCGTCGATGAGCAGGTCGCTGCCCGTCATGAAGGCCGAGGCGTCGCTCGCGAGGTAGACGGCCGCGCGCGCGATCTCCTCGGGCAGGCCGAGGCGGCCGAGCAGGTGCTTGGGCCCCATCATCTTGCGCGCCTCGTCCATGTCCTTCCAGCGCCGGAGCATGCGTCGGGTCTCGATCGCGCCCGGCGAGATCGTGTTGGCGCGGATGCCTTGGGCCGCGTGGTCGGCGGCGAGCACCTTCGCGAGCTGGATCAAGGCGCCCTTGGTCGCGCAGTACGCCGGGCGCCCGGGCGAGGCGACCCGCCCGAGCTGCGAGGCGATGAGGATCACGCTGCCGCCGCCGCGCGCGATCATCGCCGGGATCGTGGCCTTGGCCATCAGGAACGCCCCCGTGAGGTTGATCCGGATCACGCGGTCCCAGGCGGCCTCGTCCATCTCCAGCACCGTGGCGGTCCGGTCGCTGTCGGCCGCGCCGTACATCAGGACGTCGAGGCCGCCGAAGCGCTGGACACTGGCAGCGACGGCGGCGCGGCAGCTCGCACCGTCCGTGACGTCGAGGTGCACCGGCAGCGCCTGCGCGCCGCCCTTCTCGATCTCGGCCGCGGTCGCCTTGGCGCCCGGCTCCTCGACATCGGCGCACGCCACGCGGGCGCCGGCCGCGGCGAAGGCGAGCGCGGTGGCGCGCCCGATCCCGTTGGCGGCGCCGACGACGATGGCGGTCTTCTTCTCGAGCGTGAACGCCGGGTCGGTCATTCCTGTCTCCTGTCGCCCGGCGCCTCGCGCCGGGCCCTGATCTCGACGTACGATAGCGCAACCATTCCCCGCCAGGAGGACGAACGCAAACATGCTGCCGACGCACGGACGCTATGACTACTCGAACATCACGAAACGGCCCGACTATAGCTGGCCGGGCGGACGCCGACTGGCCGTCTACGTCGCGCTCAACATCGAGGCCTTCGCCTTCGGGGTGGGCAAGGGCGCGGCCATCGCCCCGCCGGACCAGGCACAGAGCCACAGCGTCTACAGCTGGCGGGACTACGGCAACCGCGTGGGTATCTGGCGTCTGTTCGAGCTGCTCGACGAGCTCCGGATGCCGGCCGAGGCCCAGATGAACACAGCGGTCTACGAGATGGCGCCGGACATCCCCGAGCGGTTGCGCGCGCGGGGCGACGAGATCCTCGGCCACGGCCTGACCAACTCCGACGAACAGGGTCAGCTGAGCGAGGACGCGGAGCGCGCGCTGATCGCGGGGGTCACGGCCACGATCGAGCGTCACGAAGGTGTCCGGCCGATCGGCTGGATGAGCCCCTGGCTCTCGAACAGCTCGGTCACGATGGATCTCCTGCAGGAGGCGGGTTACCGCTACGCGATGGACTGGACGATGGACGATCAACCCGTCTGGATCCGCACGCGCAAGGGCCGGATCCTCGCCATGCCGTACCCGATCGAGGTGAACGACACGCGGGGGATCGTCTGGTACCGCTACACCGCGGACGAGTTCGCCGACCTGATCGTCGACCAGTTCGACGAGATGCTCGAGCAGTCGGCCCGCCAGCCCCTCGTGTGCCCGATCTCGCTCCATCCGTTCGTGATCGGCCGTCCGTATCGCATCCGCCGGCTCCGCCGGGCTTTGCAGCACATCCTCGAGCGTCGCGACCTGGTCTGGCTGACGCGCCCCCGCGACATCTGCGTGCACATCGAGTCGCTGCCGGCCGGCATCATCCCGGGGAGTCAGCGCGGCGGTCGCTGAAAGTGGGGGAGGCCGGTGTGGGCGGTGAGGCCGCCGTCGACGACGATCGCGGCGCCGGTGATGAACGAGGCTTCGTCCGAGGCCAGGAAGAGCACGGTGCTCGCGATCTCGTCGGCTTCGCCGACGCGGCCGATCGGATGCACGGCGGCGTGCTGGCGTCGCAGGTCGTCGGCGCGCTCGCGGCCGAGAATCTGGATGCCACGCGTGTCGATGGCCCCGGGGCACACGCAGTTGACGCGGATGTGATGCCGGGCGTTCTCCAGCGCCGCCGAGCGGGTCAGGTTGATGACGCCGGCCTTCGCGGCGTTGTAGGAGGAGAGCCCGTAGTCGCCGCTCGTGCCGGAGACCGACGCGGTGTTGACGATGACGCCTTTGCCGCGGGCGCGCATGATCGGCAGGCAGTGCTTCATGCCGAGGAACACGCTGGTGAGGGTGACGGCGATCACGCGGTTCCAGCTCTCGAGGGTGATCTCGTCGAGCGGCGCCGGCTCCGCCAGCCCCGCGTTGTTGACCATGACGTCGAGCCGCCCGAACGAGTCGAGCGCCAGCTGCAGGGTGCGCCGCACCGCGCCGGGATCGGACGCGTCCATCTTGATGGCGGCGGCCCGGCCGCCGCTCGTCGTGATGC
>DASPZZ010000167.1:0-1642 GCA_035635995.1 Binatia bacterium
CGAGATCTATCTCGGCAAGTACGGCGGGCACTACTGCTACGGCTGCGAGCGCTTCTACACCGAGAAGGAAATCGTCGACGGCAAGTGCCCCGATCACCAGACGCCGCTCACCTGGATCGAGGAGGAGAACTACTTCTTCAAGATGTCGAAGTATCAGGGCTGGCTGATCGATCACCTCGAGCGGAACCCGGATTTCGTCCGGCCCGAGCGCTACCGCAACGAGGTGCTCGGCTTCCTGCGCGATCCGCTGCAGGATCTCTCGATCAGCCGGCCCACGACGCGGCTCAAGTGGGGCGTCCCGCTGCCGTTCGACGACCGGTACGTCACGTACGTCTGGTTCGACGCGCTGCTCAACTACGTCTCGGCGCTCGGCGGCCCGGGCGACGCCCGCTTCGAGAAGTTCTGGCCCCACGTCCAGCACGTGACCGCCAAGGACATCGTCAAGCCGCACGCGATCTACTGGCCGTGCATGCTCAAGGCGGCCGGCCTTCCGCTCTACCGGCACCTCAACGTGCACGGCTACTGGACGCTCGGCGGCCAGAAGATCTCGAAGTCCGTCGGCAACCTGGTCGAGGCGCTCGCGCTCAAGGAGAAGTACGGCAACGACGCCTTCCGCTACTTCGTCCTGCGCGAGATGGTCTTCGGACTCGACGCCGATTTCTCGGAGGAGGCTCTGGTCGGCCGGCTCAACGCGGACCTCGCGAACGACCTGGGTAATCTCGTCTCGCGCGCGACGACCTTGATCGTGAACCTGAACCACGGCGTGGTGCCCCAGCGCGCAGTCTCGAGCGCGGCCGAGGACGGACTGATCGCCGCCTTCACGAAGGCGAAAGCGGACACCGCCACCGCGATGGACGAGTTCGCGTTCCAGCGCGCGCTGGCGGCGATCTGGGAGTTCATCGGCGTCGTGAACCGCTACGTCGACGCCACGCAGCCGTGGGCGCTCGCCAAGGATGCCGGACAGCGGGAGCGGCTCGCGACGACGCTCTACACGCTCGCCGAGTCCCTGCGGGTCCTGGGAATCATCCTGGGGCCGTTCCTGCCCGACGCCGCCGCGAAGATCTGCGCGGCCCTGGGCCAGCGGGGAGAGCCGACGCTCGCCGACGCCGCCTGGGGCCGGCTCGCGCCGGGCACCGTCGTTCAGAAGCTGTCGGGGCTCTTCCCGCGCATCGACGTCAAGGGCGCGACGCCCGCGCCCGCTCAGAGCGCGGCCGCCGGCGACCGTCCGCGCATCAAGATCGACGAGTTCGGCCGGGTCGAGCTCAGGGTGGCCGAGGTCGTCGCCGCCGAGTCGCTGCCGAAGTCGAAGAAGCTCCTGAAGCTCACGGTGTCGCTCGGCCAGGAGCAGCGCACGGTGGTCGCCGGGATCGCCGAGCACTATGCGCCGGCGGACCTGGTGGGCAAGAAGGTCGTCATCGTGGCCAACCTCGAGCCGGCGAAGCTGATGGGCGTCGAGTCGAACGGCATGGTGCTGGCCGCGTCGACCGGGGACACGCTGTCCGTCCTCTCGCTCGACCGCGACCTTCCGCCCGGAGCGAAGGTCACGTGACGCGCCGCGCGGCCGGCCCGCCGCTCACGCCCGACGAATACGTCGACGCGATCGTGCAGGTCGCCGAGCGCGACGCGTCGATCGGTCGCATGC
>DASPZZ010000168.1:0-3210 GCA_035635995.1 Binatia bacterium
CACCACCACCGCCGCCAGGCCGACCAGCAGCGAGACCCGCGCTCCGTAGATCGCGCGCGAGAGGACGTCGCGCCCGAGGTGGTCGGTGCCGAGCAGGTGCGCCTTGCCGTCGGCGCCCGCGAGCGTCGGCGCCGCCAGCCGTCCCCGCAGCGACTGCCTGATCGGATCGTACGGCGCGATCAGGGGCGCCGCCAGCGCCACGACGACCAGCACCAGGACGAACACGCCGCCTCCCAGCGCCATCCAGCGCGTCCGGCGGGCGCGGCTCGCGCGGGCCGCCGGCGCCCCGGCGGCGCTCGTGTCAGCTCGCGCGGACGCGGGGATCGAGGAGTCCATAGATCAGGTCGATACAGAAGTTGATCACGATGAAGAGCAGGGCGGAGAGGAACACCGTGCACTGCACGATGGGATAGTCGCGGTTGTAGATCGACTGGATCGCGAGCCGCCCCATGCCCGGCCACGCGAATACCGTCTCCGTCACCACGGCCCCGCCGAGCAGCGTGCCGAACTGGAGCCCGGTGATCGTCACGATCGGGACGGCCGCGTTCTTGAGCGTGTGCTTGGCGATCACCAGCGCCTCGGAGAGGCCCTTGGCCCGCGCGGTGCGGACGTAGTCCGCCCGCAGCACCTCGAGCACCGCCGACCGGGTGAGCCGGGCGATCGAGGCCATGGCGAAGGCGCCGAGCGTGAGCGCCGGCAGCACCAGGTGACGCCAGCTCTCCCGGCCCGAGGTCGGCAGGAGGCCGAGGTTCAGGGAGACGACCAGGATCAGGAGGATGCCGATGAAGAACGTGGGCGCCGACTGGCCGACGAGCGCGAGCCCCATCGCGGTCTGGTCGACGAACGAGTTGCGCCGAACCGCGGAGATCACGCCGATCGGCAGGGCGACGAGCGCCGCCAGCACGAACGCCGTCAGGCCCAGCTGGAGCGTCGCCGGCAGGTAGCCGAGCACCACGCGGAGGGCGGGCTGGCGAAAGTGGATCGAGCGGCCGAAATCCCCCCGGAGGACGTTGCCGAGAAAGACGGCGTATTGCACGGGCAGCGGACGGTCCAGACCGAGCTCGGCCCGCACCCGGAAGATCTCGCTGCGCGGCGCGTCGGGCGGCAGCAGCAGCGGGACGGGATCGCCCGACAGTCGCATGACGACGAAGACGACGGTCGAGACGAGCCAGAGGGCGATCGCGGCACGAAGAAGGCGGGAGGCGAGGAACGGAAGAAGTCCGCGCATGGTCGCCGGGACGGAGCCCGGGGGCTCCGTCCCGGCCCGTCAGCCTAGGCGCGGCGGAACTTGAAGTTGAAGCGGCGGATTTCGAGCTGCTGGAGCGGATCGGGCGTCCACTCCGCGTACTTCTGGAGGCCGTAGTCCTCGTACGGCTGGATCACGGGGATCCAGGGGAGGTACTCGAGGAAGAGCTCGGTCATCCGCTTGTACGCGCCCGCCCGGAATTTCTCGTCGACCGAGAAGCGCGCGGCGTTGCCGAGCTCGTCGAACTCGGGATGGCGCCAGTAGTCCTGCGACCCGCCGGGACCCAGGAGGCGCCACATCATGCCGTCGGGATCACGCAGGGTGGAGGTGGGATCGGACCACCAGAGTCCCTTGAAGCTCTTGTCGCGGATGCGCTGCGCGCGCACGGAGTACTCGAAGATCTCGACCTTGGCGTTGACCCCGACGTCCCGCCACATGGCCTGGACGGCCTCGGCCATCGGCTTGTCGCCGGCCAGATAGCCCGCCGTCGTCTCGAGGACGATCTCCTCGCCCTTGTAGCCGGCCTTCTTGAGTCGGGCCTTCGCCTCGGCCGGGTTGAAGGCCAGCGGAGGCAGCGAGGCGTCGAAGTGGTTGTCGCCCTTCGCGATCATCGAGTTCGGCACGACGCCGCGGCCGCGCCAGAGCTCCTTCACGATCGCCTCGCGGTCGACGGCCAGCGAGAGCGCCTGCTTCACGAGGGGATTGTCGAGGGGCGGCCGCTTCGAGTTCACCGCGAGCACGTAGAGGCCGCCGTACAGCGCCCCCGAAACCGTCGTTCCCGCGTTGCCCTTGAGCCGCTCGCCCTGGTCGGGCGGCACCTGGGTGATCAGGTCGACCTCGCCCTTGAGCAGCGCGGCGACGCGGGGCGCCATCTCGGGCAGTGCCCGGACGATGAGTCGGTCGAAATCGACGCGCCCGCCCCAGTAGCTCGGGTTCGCCTCGAGCACGATCTTGTCGTCCTTCGTCCACGAGACGAAGCGCACCGGCCCGGTCCCGACCGGCGCCTCGTTGAACTTGTCGGGCCCGACTGCCTCGACGTACTTCTTGGGGATCATCTGGCCGCCGTAGAAGCCGAGCCGCGCCGGCAGCAACGGATCCGGCTTCTTGGTGTGCACGAGGACGGTGCCCGCGTCCGGGGTCTCGACGCGATCGACCGTCGTCAGGACCGTGTTCACACGGTTGCCCTTGAGACCCGTGTCGAGCGAGCGGTCGATGCTGAACTTCACGTCGGCCGAGGTGAACGGGTCGCCGTTGTGCCACTTGACGCCCGGGCGCAGCTTGAACGCCCACGTCGTCTGGCCCTGGAGCTTCCACTCCGTGGCGAGGCCGGGTGCGAGCTTGCCGTCCGGACGGCGGCTCGTGAGGTTGTCGTAGATGTTGAACGAGATGCGGATGTCGTTCGACGACGTGCTCAGATGAGGATCGAGGAACGCAATGTCGCCGCCCTGGGCGACGACGAGCTCGCGCTTCTGCGTGGTCTGCGCCTGCGCCGCGCGCGGCAGCCCGGGCACGGCGGCGGCGGCGGCGCCAGCCGCCGCGAGCTTCAGCACGTCACGTCGGGTCATCTCTGCCATTACACGCCTCCCTCGGCGGTGCGTGGGGGTGAGCCTGCGGTGGGAGTCTATATGGGGGCGATTGGCAATCGCTGTCAAGGCCCGGCCGGCGGCAGGGGCGAGCGGCGCACGCGAGCCTGGACGTCGGCGACGACGTTCCGCTCCAGCGTGATCTCGACCTCGTGCTGCTCGACGGACCAGCCGCTGACGGTCGCCAGCCACCCGAAGCGCCGCCGGCGCTGGGGGACGATCCGGCTCCCGCGGTAGAAGACCGTGCGCCGATCGGGCGTGGCGAGCTGCTCGTGCTCCTCGGGCTCGCCGCCGCCCATTTTCAGGATGTCCTCGTAGGTCGTGGTGCCGGGCACGATGCGCGCGAGCGCTTCCCGCGACAGCACCACCCCGGTCTCCCGC
>DASPZZ010000169.1:0-3984 GCA_035635995.1 Binatia bacterium
GCCAGAGGGGCCCTTCGTGCTCAAGCCGCGCGGCACTCCGAGCGACGATCGCGACCCCGCACGCCGTCGGCGACGTCGCCACGCCGCCAAGCTGCACCGCGCCGTCGCGGCGTTAGCGGCCACCGTAGCGGCACCGTCATCGCCGGCATCGCCCTCGCCCCAGCCACATCGGGACGTCCCGGCGCCCGAGCATCCGTGGCGCCAGACGTTTAGCCACCGTCAACGTCAACGCAACCGCCAAGGGTGACATTTTCACGGACCCGTTAGGGGGACATTTTCACTGGACACCGACAGGCCACTTCCTGAGCGGGGATCGGGTACTATCAGCGCTACGACGTCAGAGGAGGCCTCCATGATGAACGACGCGAGCGCGCCGAGCGGACAGCCACCCGCCGTGAACCCTCCCGGGAAGCTGGCGTACGCGACGCCGACCACCGCCCCCCTGGTGGCGGGCCGGCGCTCCTTCTTCAAGTACCGCGATCTCGGCGTCACGGCCGCGAGCAGCGGGAAGATCCGCGCCCAGGTCACGATCGGCGCCGAGGGCATGACGCAGCCGACGGGCTGGCACTACCACGTCTGCGAGGGCCAGTTCGTGTACATGCTCAATGGCTGGGTCGACCTCGTGTTCGAGGACGGCCAGAACGTCCGTCTCCAGTCGGGCGAGTCGCTCTACATCCCGGGCGGCCTGCGGCACAACGAGACCGCGGCGTCCCGCGATCTGGAGCTCCTGGAGATCTCCGTTCCCGCGGACATGGGCACCGTGGCCTGCGATGCGCCCGAGGGCTGGTCCAAGCGCGCGTGACGCACAAGCCCCGGGAGCCTGAGCGCTTCCGGGGCCTCTACCTCCGACGGTAGGACGCACTTTGGCGCTGGGGACCCATGCGGCCCTCTGCGCAACTGCGCATCGCGTCGGCCCTCGACGGGATCTTCAACGCGCAGTCGTTCGTCGCCTAGGGTGACGATGCGTGCACCCAGGGCAACGCCGCGCGATGTGAAGGGTCAGCCCGTGAGCGCCAGGCCGATCAGCCGGCCGAGGCCGAAGGTCACGGCGGCGGCCGCCAAGCCCAGCAGGAGCTGGCGGCCACCCGACCGCCACACCGGGGTCCCCGTGAAGATCGTGATCGCGGCGCCGATGCCGAAGAGCCCCAGTCCGCTGACGATCGCGCTGGCGACCACGGCGAGGTTGCCGCGCGCGACGAGGAACGGCAGGATCGGCACCAGCGCGCCCATGGCGAAGAGCACGAACGAGGCGAGCGCCGCTTCCCACGCCGAGCCGCCGAGCTGGGTCGGGTCGATGCCGAGCTCCTCGCGGGCCAGCGTGTCGATGGCCCGGCGTGGGTCGGCGAGCAGGTGCTTGACCATTGCGTCGGCCTCGCTCGGGCTCAGCCCCTTGGCCTCGTAGATCAGCTTCAGCTCGTCCCCCTCGCCCTCGGGGTCCTCGGCGAGCTCTCCGGCCTCGATCCGCACCTCGCGCTGAGCCAGCTCGCGCGAGCTCGTCACTGACACCCACTCACCAAGAGCCATCGAGCAGGCGCCGGCCAGGAGGCCGGCCACGCCGGTGATGAGCAGGCCATGGCTGTCGACCGAGGCGCCGGCCACGCCCATGACGAGGCTGAGGTTCGAGCACAGGCCGTCGTTGGCCCCGAGCACCGCCGCCCGCAAGGCGTTGCCGCCCACTGAACGATGCCGGCCCTCGAGACGCGCCAGGAAGCTGCCTTCGAGGCCGCGCGGCTGGCTCGTGACGAGCTGGCTCAGAACCTTCGCGTGCCAGCGCTCCTGACCCGACATGCGCGTGCCGGTTGTCTCCGGCTGCTTGACGTAGACGTTCTGGTCGGCCTCTTCCTTCGCCGCGATGGTGGCGAGCACGAGATCCGGTCCCAGGCGTCGCGCGATCGCGGCGAGGACGCGGCTGCGCCAGGACGCGCGGCGCGGGGGAACCGAGGCGCCGGCGTCACGCAGGCGCTGCTCCCAGAACGCGACGTGCGTGTCCTCCATCGCCGCGAGGTTGGCGTAGACCTTGGCCAGCCGGGCATCGGGCTCGGCAGCCGCCATGGCGCGGTACTCGGCCGCGCTGTCGACTTCGTCCTGCCAGTTCTCGCGGTATCGCGACGCCGCGTGACGCTCACCCGTCATGTCCGGCATCCTCAGCGCGGCAATGCCTTCTCGATCGCACGTTGCTGGATTCCGGTCGTCACGTCATAGCCTAGCCCGGGGTTGTCGCGGCTGACCGGGAGGCTCTCGCCCGAGCGCTTCTCATCGGGCCGGGGTGTCGTACGTTCGAGCACGCGCTCGGCATCGCGCAGCTCCGTGGCGGACACCGGCGGCAGGACGACCGGCGGGTCGAGCGGCAGCACGCGTTGAGCCTGTGCCGGAGCCGACGACAGCAATAGCGGCACGACCAGCGTGAGTGCGGCGATGCGATCGCGGATCATGTGAGCCTCCTTCCAGATGTGTCCAATGATTCGAACGAGGGAGAGTCGATCGAGATGCCGTCGCGGCGCGGGCCCCGGAGCATGATCGCTCCGAGGCCCCCGTCACGGCGACGTTACGGAGCCTGCTCGTCCTTCTGGTCGTCCGCGTAGCCGGCGGACGCGACACCGTACGAAGTCGCCAGCGGCGCCACGAAGGCCATGAACGCCAGCGCAAGAATGATGAACCGCTTCATGTTGTTTCACCTCCCCTCTCACTTCTTGGGACGTCACGCGACGGCCGCCGGTTGCGCCCGGCCGCCGTCTCAGCGCCCGTCTGAGATTTCGTCGAAGGAGACGACGTTCACCCGGTAGTCGGCCGCGGCCGCGGCGGCGGCCGGCAGCGGAACCACGAAGTAGCCGCGCGCTCCGGCGGGGATGTCGCCATACACCCATCCCAGGGTCTCGCCGATCGAATGGCCGTCGCCACTGACGGCGACGATCCGGATCCGGACGTCGGTCACCGAACACGACGACTCGTTGTAGACGAACCCCTCGAGCTTCTCGGCTGTCGGTGACAGGTCGCCTCGTGCCCACTCCGCTCGAAACGGCCCACAGCTCGCCGCCGTCTGGGCATTGGCGGGTCCCGCGACCGCCGCGCCGAGGAGCATCGCCACCGCGAGCGCGATCGACCTGGTCATGCCGCCACCGCCGTGCGCGCCGGCGGCGCCATGAAGTCCGGGCCCACCGGATCCGTGACGGTCTCCGTCAGGAGCCGATCGATGGTCGCCAGCGCCTCGCCGTCGAGCCGCCAGCCGAAGATCTCGTGGATCGGCGCCAGCTGGTCCGGCTTGCGCGCGCCCCACAACGCCGTCGAGATCCCCTGGTCGAGGATCCAGCGCACCGCCAGCGCCAGCACGGTCTTGCCGTAGCGCTCGCGCGCGAAGCCTTCGAGCGCCGCCACCGCCCGCAGGTACTGGCGGTAGCGCCGCGGCTGAAACTTCGGGTCGGACTGGCGAAGGTCGTCGCCCGTGAACTTCGTGTCGGGCCGCATGCGGCCTGACAGCAGGCCGCGACACAGCGCCCCGTACGCGAACACGGCGAGACCGTGGCGTGCGGCGTACGGCAGCACGTCCTGCTCGATCCCGCGCTCGAAGAGGTTGTAGGGCGACTGGATGACGTGCACCGGGGCCACCGTCCGGAACGTCTGGATCTCCAGAGGCGAGACGTTGCTCACGCCGATCGCGCGGATCGTTCCGCGCTCGTAGAGCGCCCGCAGCGCGGCCGCGGTCTTCTCCATCGGGACCCGAGGATCGGGCCAGTGGAGCTGATAGATATCGATGTAGTCCGTCTTCAGCCGTCGCAGTGAGTCCTCGATCTCGGACGTGATCCGCCGCGGCGAGGCGTCCCGATAGACCACCCCCGCCCGCCATCCCAGGCCCACCTTGGTCGCGATCACCACCTGCTCGCGGCCGCCGTGCTCGGCGACCGCGCGCCCCACGAGCTCCTCGGCTCGCCCGAATCCGTAGACCGGGGCCGTGTCGAGCAGCGTGATGCCGAGCTCGAGTGCCGTTCG